>JANRLE010000378.1:0-18266 GCA_033762895.1 Bryobacteraceae bacterium
CGCCGACAAGCGGAACGAGATCCATATCGCCGCCTCCGCGGATCAGATTGCCGCCAACCACGTGGGAGCCTTCACCACGTTGCCGTCGTTGGAACTGGCCACCATGCCCCAGACCTGGAAGGAGAACCAGGAAGGTCTGAACGAGGCCTACTATTCGCACTGCAGTTTTCGTTCCCCGACGCAGGCGGTCCCGGCCGAGGTCAATCCGCGGAACGTGCTCTACCGCCTCTTCCAGAAACAGGAGCCGGGCGGCGGAGGGCGTGAATCGTCGCCGATGAATGCTCTGGATCGAAGCCTGTTGGACATCGTGCTGGGCGGCGCAAGGGAGTTGCGGCGCACGTTGCCTACGTCGGACCAACGGAAGCTGGATGAATACCTGGACAGCGTCCGGTCGGTGGAACGGCGCATCGCTGCCATCGAGTATCGCCAGAAAGAGGCAGCCCTCGAGAAGGCCGGCGTGGGCGCAAGCAAACGCCACACCACCGATTCGCCGCCGATTGAGATCAGGATCCCGGAAGGCGAAAAACGGAGCGAGTACATGCAGGTGATGTGCGACCTGAACGTACTGGCGTTTCAGACGGATACCACTCGCATCAGCACCTACATCGGCTCGACACCCAACGGGGCATCTTATCCGGAACTGGGCTTCAACGACCAGCATCACTCGCAGACCCATCACAACAACGATCCGGAAAAGGTTCGAAAGATCGCCAGGATCACGGAATTCAACATCGCCCAGTTCGCCTACATGGTGAAGAAGATGCACAGCCTGCGGGAAGGCGACGGCACGCTGCTCGACAACTGCATCATGATGTGGGGATCGGGCCTTGAGGACGGCAATAAGCATACCCGCGAGAACCTTCCCTTCATCATTGCGGGCAAAGGCGGCGGCTCGATCAAAACCGGACGCTTCTTCCCGGATACGAAGGGAAATCAGGGGGATCTGCTGACCACCCTGCTGGCCTGCGCCGGCATTCCGCTTGACCGCCCCGTTGGGATCGCGACGAAGCAACTCGAGGAAATGAAGGCCTAGGAATCAGCCACCGCCCGTCATTCGAAGTTCTTTCTCCGCGAGACTTTTCCAACCCGATACCTGCCTGCGCCGGTGGCCGGGCGCCGTATCCACGGCCTCTACGGCGGCCTGGAACGCCTGTCGCGCTTCCTGCTCCCGGTTCAGCCGGCGGAGCGTCATCCCGTACCAGTATTGGCCCTCCGGGTCGAAAGGCCGGCGCTGGCAGAATACCTCCAGCGCGCCGAGGGCCTCTTCCGGTCGCGATAGTGCCAGAGACGTGGCGCCGAATTCGCGAAGCACCTCGCTGGAGGAGTGTTTGTTGTCGATGGCGGCCGCTTTTTCGAAATGCGCGCGGGCGTCGTTCAGCCGCTGCTGTTCGCGTGCGATCCTTCCCAGTTCGAAGTGCGGTCCGGCCTCCGACGGATCAATGGCCACTGCCTTCTCAAAGTGCGGGATGGCGGCGGCGTAGTTTCGCCGCTGCTGGTAGATCAGACCAAGCTGGAATTGCGCGTCGCCATCGCGAGGATTAATCGCCGCGGCCTCCAACTGCCGCTTCAGCCTCTGCCGCGATCCCAGCCCCTGCAGAGTCAGCTCGATATCGGTGGCAAACAGGCGGTAGGCAAAGAAGAGATAAAACGGGGAGAACAGATACATGCCCGGGCCCGGAAACAGCCTTACCGCCATGGCCGCAAACAAGCCGGCGGCCAGCGCGATGCCGGCGTGAAGAAAGCCGGTCCCCATCACCGTCCTGAGAGCGGCGGCCGAAAGGAACAGGAAATAGGCGAAAACAACGATGGCAACTGGATCCGGAACAAATACCCGCAGCAGGCGGGCCGCGGCCAGTGGCAGGTAACACGCCGCCCAGGCCATCAACACACATACCGCCGCCGGAACATAGTCGCGCCGGAACACCACACCCGCGCCGCCCAGCCGGTCCCACCGGATGACAATCAGCATCGCCACCGGCAGCAGGATGAGTACGGCCGCGCCCAGCCCCACGCCGCGCCAGCTTGCGAACATCATGGGAATTGCCGACGCCAGAGCCACCGCCAGCCCTCCGATCAACGCCGCCGCCAGGCTGCCATGGTCCAGCAGGTCGCTCATTGCCCGCAGAGGCTGGTGGTAGAGGCGCAAAAAAAGGCGCAGTTGCTCCATAGTGTCTTCAGTATTATAGATTGCGCACCTCGCCATTCCCCCCCTCATTGTTTCGCTTTACTCCCGTTCTAAGGCGCTTTCCCTATCGCTAATTGCTTTCCGCAGTCCGATACGTTTGAGTGAATACAACGGTCCAGTGGTTGGGACCGTCTTGCGTGGAAGGAAGAAAAATGAAAGCGCTTCGTTCAGTCTGTAAACGATCGGCGGTGGTTTGGGGCCTCGTCCTGGGCTTCGAATGCGCCGGTCTGGCCAGCGGGTTTGGCTCCGCTGGTGAGCAATCGGCGGCGTTTCTGCAATTGAGCTCAATGGCCGACCCACAGGGATTCGCAATGTTGGCGATGGGTCTGGTCGCGGTGTTGGTTGTGAGGAAGAAGGCGATTTAGTCCGGCCGGCCGGGGAGCGCTCACCGGGCGCTCCCCGCGTTCGAATTTCCCGGCCAGCGCGCCAATTCCGGCAGGTTTGTGCGCCACCATCGGGCGGCCTGTCCACTGTTCCACATCTCCGCCACTGGTTCCAGACGCGCCGACAGTTCCTCCATTGTCTGCGGCCGCTTTGCTGGATCCTTTTCAAGACAAGCCAGAATCACGGAATCCAACTCCGCCGGTATCGCCAGTTCGGTTCGCCTGGAAGGCAACTCCGGGGAATCCTGCAGGTGGCGCATCACCATCTCCACCGGCGACGACGCCTTGAACGGCTGCTGCCCGGTGAGCAGCCAATATGCGACGCAGCCCAGCGAATAGATATCGGAGCGATGGTCGATTTCCGGCTTGCCCAGCGCCATCTCGGGCGCCATGAAAGCTGGCGTGCCCGCCGTCACACCGGTCTGGGTAAGCTGGGTGATCTCATCGGCCGCGCCATGGGTGGATGGTTTCACCAGCCCGAAGTCCAGCACCTTGACGAAGTCGTAATCCGGACCCAGGTGGCAGATGTAGATGTTCGCGGGCTTGATGTCGCGGTGGATCAGCCCGGCCACGTGCGCCTCGGCCAGAGAATGGCACACCTGGCGTAACAGGTATGCCGCGCGCGCCGCCGGCAGCGGTCCGAACCGCGTCACCAGCCGCTGCAGATCCAGTCCCTCCAGCAGTTCCATCACATAGTAAAAGCTCCCGTCGTCGCTGATGCCGAAATCGTAGAGCGTGATCGTATGGATCGAACGCAGCGATGCCGTGGCCTGCGCCTCCCTTTCAAAGCGGCGGAATGCGGTCTGCGCGTTCGTCTCCGGTATGGAGGAAGGGCGGATAAGCTTGATCGCCGCCGGCCGCGCCAGCGTATGATGCTGCGCACGCCATACCTCACCCATCCCGCCCTGCCCCAGCAGCGCCACAAGCTGGTATCCGCCCATGCGCCGCGCTTCCTGCACCTGTTGGCGCAGCCCGTAGAGTATCCTCGAACTGGCGAAGGCGATCAGCACCACCACGTAATTTGGCACGATGAACAGGATCAGCGCCGCAGTCGACGGGTCCGCCGATCCGCGCGCCATTCCGATCAGCAGAAACAGCGGCGTCATCGATGCGCTTGCCAGCGCCGCCAGCATCGCCTTTCCCACCGTGCTTGGCACGATGAAAACAACACAAAGTATCCACACCCCGATCCACGAGATTCCCAGCGGAATCAGTTCCCTCGGGATCGGTATGAAGCAGAGGTGGAGATCGATTCCAGCCGCCGCCAGCACCGCGAACAACAGGCCCACATCGGCCATCAGCGCCGGACCCAGCCACCGCTTGCGCGCCAGCACAAACACTCCCGCCGATACCAGCACCGCAAATAGCGTCGCAAGGTTGGCCAATTCCCGGTAGGGCCCGTTGGCGATCAGGAACGCGCCCGAAAGGTTCCCGGTCATCGAGACGATCACATACACAGCGGCGTACAACACCGCCGCCCAACTCAGCCGCTGGTAGATATTCTCGTCCGGCAGGCCGGAAGGCTTGGTGGCGCCCGGCGTGATATGCACAGCAGCTTGTTCGTTCATCGGGCCCAGCCTCTATTGTAGGAGCCGGTGCATAATGGTTGCTATGAAGCGCGCGCTTTCGCTCCTCGCCCTTTTCCCGCTGCTGCTCGGTTCCCAGGAAGCCGGCATGCCGAAACCGAAGTACAACGAGAAAGGCCGCCTCCTCCGGCCCGAAGGCTGGCGCGAGTGGATGTTCGTGGGCGCCAACATGGGCATGGGCTATACCGATGCGCCCAAGTCGCGCGTGAGCTATCACAACATCTACATCCAGCGCGAAGCTTATAAGCAGTACGCGGCCACCGGAAAGTTCCCCGACAAAACCATGCTCGTGATGGAAGTGCTGCAGGTGGGCAGGAACGCGTCCATCAATCGCCAGGGCTCGTTCGAGGACAAGCCCATCGGCATTGAAGTGGCGCTCAAAGACGAGTCGCGCTTCCCGGAAAAGTGGGCCTACTTCAATTTCATCGGCGAAGGCGACAAGCCGCTGCCCGACGCCGGCGCCATGCGCAAAGACCAGTGCTGGAGCTGCCACAACGAGCATGGAGCCGTGGACAACGTGTTCGTGCAGTTCTACCCTGTGCTGCGCGAAGCGCGAAAGACCACCCCCAGCCACTGACGCCCGGCCGCTATCTTGCCAGGAAACGCAGGCACACAGGCATCGGCGTGTCGATCCTGTCTCCGGTGGGGCTCAGCCGGCCCGTCTTCTGATCGATGCCGAAGATCACAATGCTGCTGCTGTCCTGATTCTCCGCCAGCAGAAATTTCCCGCTGGGATCGATCACGAAATTCCGCGGCGTTTTGCCTTGTGTCGGCGTCGCCTCCACAAACGTCAGCGTGCCCGCGGCCGCATCCACCGTGAACACCGCGATGCTGTCGTGGCCGCGATTGGAACCATACACGAATCTGCCCGTGGGATGCACCACAACCTCGGCGGTGTGCGTCACGCCGCTGAAGCCCGCCGGCAGTGTGGAAATCGTCTGCAGCTCTTTGAAACTGCCTCCGCCTGCGTTGTAGGAAAACGCCGTCACCGTTGAGGCCAGTTCATTGATCACATACGCGAACCGCCCGTTGGGGTGGAAGGAGAAATGCCGCGGCCCCGAACCGGGCTTCACGCTGATCGAAGGCGGCGCATTCGGCGTCAGCGCGCCGGTCTTGGAATCGAACTTGTACACCAGCACCTTGTCCAACCCCAGGTCCGCCACAACCGCGTAACGATAGTCAGGCGAGAAGTTGATGGAGTGCGCGTGCGGACCCTTCTGCCGCGGCCCGATGCTCGATCCGGTGTGCTGCTGTACGCTCACCGCTTCGCCCAGCCTCCCGTCGGCCTGAATCGGGAAGGACGAGGTGCTGCCGCTGCCGTAGTTCACCAGCACCAGGAAGCGGCCCGTCTTGTCCACCTTCAGATGGCAGGGGATGGTGCCGTGCGTGGTCACTTTGTTCAGTTCGGTGAGCTTGTGGCCGGACGGGTCGATGGAGAACGCCGTCACCGTCCCCGTATCCTTGCCCTGATACTTTCCGATCTCATTCACGGCGTACAGAAAACGCCCATTCTGATGGATGGTGAGGAACGACGGGTTCTCCGTTGCCGCGGCCAGTCCGATGGGTGTCAGCTTGCCGCTGGAGGTGTCGAAACGGAAGGCGTAGATGCCCTGGCTGTTGCCCTTGGTGGTGTAGGTGCCGCTGAAGGCGATGTACTCGGCCGGTTGCGCCAGTGGCGCAAGAGCGCAGAAAAGCGCGAAGGTGCCAGCAAAACGGTTTCGCATCAGCGATCATCTTACAATGGATCGGCGCCTGGCGAAGTCGCTGATCTCAGCGAGCCGCAGTCAGTCTCTACGCCTCAGGCGAAATCGCCGAATTCGATGCGCGTCAGTTCATCCGATACGGACTGCGCGCCAGCGTCGGAATCCAGCAGCGCCAGGGGGCATGCATCATTCCACATCGGTTGCGCGGTGCGGAGCCACCGGTTCGCCTTGTCTCCGCTGCCAAAGACACGATCGGCCTCTTCCACAATGCGAGCAACACGAAGAAGACGATCCGCTTCGTCCAACTCCGCGGCCGGGATGCCCAGACGTTCGCTCAGCCGATCGACGGTGGCGAAAGGATCCATACCAGGACGCGATGCCTTCATACTCTTACATCATGCCATCTGTCATATACTGGCGGGTTCGCAAGGAGGCGCCCTTTGAAGGCCTGGAGATTTTACGGCTTCGGTGACATGCGTCTGGACGACATCCCCACACCCACGCTGAAACCCGCTCACGTACTCGCGCAGATCCTCACCGTCCAACCGAGTGTCACCGAAGCACAACTCGCCTTCGGCATCCCCACGCTCGCCTTCGACAAAATCAAAAAGCGCCTGGAAACCGAAGCTCCCGTCCAACTCTTCGGCCACGAATACTGCGCCCGAATCCTCGAAACCGGACCCGGCGTCAGCCGCTTCCGTCCGGGAGACCGCGTCGCCGCGCGCGCCAAACTTCCCTGCCAGCAGTGCCCGCTGTGCGCCGCCGGCCAGGCCGCGCGCTGCCGCAAAGGTCCCATCATCGGCTTCCAACTCCCCGGCTGCTTCTCGGAATTCGCCCTGCTCCCGGAAATCGCACTCACGCTCGTCGACGGCAACATTTCCGACAGTGAGGCCGCGTGCCTGCAATCGCTCAGCGACAGCGTTGCGTCAGTGGAAACCGCGAACATCCGCATCGGCGATTCCGTTGCCGTGCTGGGCCAGGGCAGCATGGGGCTCGAATGTATGCAGATCGCCCGCATCAGCGGCGCGGGCCGCATCATCGCCGTCGATGTGCGCGAGGAAGCCTGCGCCATGGCGCGCGAACTCGGCGCCGATCACGTCATCAACGCCTCAGCCGATGACCCCGTCGAAGCCATCCGCGATCTCACCGGCGGCAATGGCGCCGACGTCGTTTTCGAATGTGCCGGCGGCAGCGCCAGGCAAGGACTGGCCGGTACGCGAAGCCTCATGCAGGCCCTCGACGCCGTGCGCAGCGGAGGCACCATCGTTGGCGTCTCCTGGTTCGGCGCCCCCATCGAATTCCCCGTCGACCTGCTGCGCGAGCGCAGCCTTCGCTACGTCTTTCCCGACATCAGCACCCTCGAACACCTGGAACATACGGTACGCCTGGTCTCGGGCGGCCGCGTGCGGCTGAAACCCGCCATCACACACGTGCTGGAGGGAATCGAAGCCGTTCCCCAGGCCTTCGAAATCACGGCCAACAAGGGTAAGTACAAGGCCATCAATCCGGCACAGGTGGTAATCTCCCAATGAAACCGAAGAATATGATTCGGCTCGGCGCCGCGGCCATTTCCGACGCCCTTGGCAAACGCGGCGCCATGGATCATGACATGCAATGCCGCTCGGCCAACCCGGCCATGGCGGGCCCGGCCTTCACCGTTCGCGTCCACACCGCGGACATCCTCATGATTTCCCGGGCGCTTTCGGATTGCCCGAAAGGCCACGTGCTGGTCATCGACGCCCAGGGTGAACTCAACACCGCTGTCTGGGGCGAACTTACTACTTATCGCGCACATTACAAGGGCCTCGCCGGCGTCGTCATAGACGGCGCGCTTCGCGATGCCGCAAAGATCGCCCAAAGCCCGCTCCCCGTTTACGCTCGCGCCGTGGTCCCCAACGGCGGCGGCGCGGAGTATCTCGGAGAGATCAATGTGACCGTATCCTGCGGCGGGCAGGTGGTACATCCCGGTGACTGGCTCATCGGCGACCGCGATGGCGTGGTCGTCATCCCCGCCGCGCTCCTCGACGAAACGCTCGCCCTCGCCGCGCGCATCGTTAAAGCGGAAAAGGCGCTCGAACGGGCCATCCTGAAGGGCGCCGACCTCGGCACGCTCCTGCACGTAGCCGAAAAAATCGAACGGAAGCGCGGCGAGATCTTTATCCCGCAATTAGGCGCGGAAACCCCGGACAAGCCATGAGCTCTCTTGCGCCATGGGGCCAGGCCGAGCTTCCTGAACCGCTCCCTTACACCGCGCGCAACGTGCTGCGCACCATCGGTCCCGGCGCCATTCTTCTCTCGGCCTCCATCGGAGGCGGTGAGTGGCTGGTGGGCCCGGCCATCGCCGTCAAACACGGCATGGGTCTGTTCTGGATCGCCACCACGGCCATCCTGCTGCAAACCATCCTCAACCTGGAAGGCATCCGCTACACCCTCTACACCGGCGAACCCATCATCACCGGATTCCTCCGTCTGGCGCCTTCCTCGAAGTTCTGGGCGTCGGTCTACACATTCCTCGCCATCGCGCAACTGGGAATGCCGGCTCTCGGCGCCGCCTCTGCGTCTGTGATCTTCGCCGCGGTTGCGGGCCGTCTGCCCGGCGCGCCGGACACCGCCATGCTCGCCTTAATCACCTATGGCGTGATGGCTGTCACTTTCCTGATCCTCTCCGTCGGCGGCACGATCGAACGGATGCTGGAACGCGCCGCCTGGCTGATGATCGTCTACATCTTCGCCTTCCTGCTGGTGGCGAACCTGCTGTTCGTTCCCTTCGCGCACTGGATGAAAACGCTGGCCGGCTTCGTTCAGTTCGGCTACTGGCCGCAGGGCCCCGACATCGTGCTCATTGCCACCCTGGCCGCAACGGCCGGCTCGGGCGGCATCGGCAATCTTGTCATTTCCAACCTCGTGCGCGACAAGGGATTTGGCATGGGCGCAGTGGTGGGCGCCATTCCCAGCGCCATCGGCGGCCGCCACATTCAGCTCTCTCGCGTGGGCAAGGTGTTCGAGATCAATCCGGAAAACCTCCGCCGCTGGGCCATCTGGAGCCGCTATGTGTTTACCGATCAGGTGGTGCTGTGGGCCGGCGGCTGCTTCATCGGCATGTTCCTCAACGTCAATCTCGCCACCTCGATCGCTCCCCCTGGCGCCGATCTCGCCGATACCGGCGCAGGCGCGTTCCAGGCCAAGTACATGGCCGAAAAGCTGTGGTCCGGCTTCTGGGTCCTCGCCTTGCTAAACGGATTCTGGATTCTGTTTTCCACCCACCTTGGAAACACCGACGCGCTGATTCGCTCCGTGACGGACACGTTGTGGAGCGCAGGCGTGGGCCGCCGCCGCAACGCCCAGGTTGGAAAACTATATTACGGTCTTTTGATCTGTTTCACCGTCTGGGGCGCCATCACCGTCCAGTGGGGCTCCGCGATGACCCTGTTCAAAGCCCTCGGCGTTGTCGCCGGTCCTGTTCTGTGTCTCGCCGCCCTTCAGATCCTCCGCGTCAACACCACGCTGCTGCCGCCCGCGCTGCGCCCATCCCTCTGGCGGCGTGCCGGACTGCTTACCTGCGCCGCCTTCTACGCCGCCATGACGGCCGCCGTGCTGTTGCAATAAACTACAAGGCAGCATGCGGCTTCTCGTGGCCCTTTCGCTTGCGCCCTGCCTGTTTGCGGACATCGCCGCCGATGCCCGCGCCATCATCGGGCGGCGCTGCGCCGGCTGCCACAATGCGAAAACCAAAACCGCGGGGCTTGATCTCGCCACCCGTGACGCACCGCTGGCGCGCGGTCCGGCTTTCCTCCTCGCCCGTGTCATGAGCGGAAAGATGCCGCCCGGCGCTCCCCTCCCCGATCATGAGAAAGAGACCCTGCGCCAGTGGCTCTCCGCCGGCGCCGGCTGGTGGTCGCTTCAGCCCCTCGGCAATCACATTCCGCCCGACGGATCCGCGATCGATGGCTGGATCGGCGCTCGCCTCCGGGCGAACGGACTCACCCCATCGCCCCCCGCCGATCGGCGCACCCTTATCCGCCGCGTCACCTTTGACCTGCTCGGCCTTCCCCCATCCCCGGAAGAGGTCGAAGCTTTCGTCAACGACAAACGGCCCAACGCCTGGGAAGCCCTGCTCGACCGCCTGCTCGCCTCGCCCCAATACGGCGAGCAGTGGGCGCGCCACTGGATGGACGTCGTACGTTTCGCCGAAAGCGAAGGCTTTGAGCGCGACTGGTTGCGCGACAACGCCTGGACCTACCGCGACTATCTGATTCGCGCCTTCAACTCCGACATGCCCTACACGCAGTTTGCCAGGGAGCAGATCGCCGGCGACGTGCTGGAGCCCGTCACCCACCACTCCATCGCCGCCACCGGCCTGCTGGTGCTGGGCCCGTTCGATGCCGTCGGACTCACTTCGGCCGTGCCCCAGGAACGCGAGCTTGTCCGCGAAGATCAGCTTGAAGAGATGGTGGGCGCCGTCAGCCAGACTTTCCTCGGATTGACCGTCAACTGCGCCCGCTGTCACGACCATAAGTTCGATCCCATTCCCCAGAAAGACTACTACCGCTTCAAGGCCGCGCTCGAAGGCGTCTGGCAGCCCGTGGTGGACGACGATTTGAAGGCCGATGGCCGCCCGCTGCTGACCCCCGCCGAAAAAGCGGAACGAACCCGGCGGATTCTGAAACTCGAGTCTCAAATCGCAGCGGCCGAGGACGAACTCGCCCGTATCCATCGCTCCGGAAAACGCCATCGCTCCGGAAAACGCCCGGAAAATGACGCCGCCGCCCAATGGACGTTTGACTGGGACACCCGGGATGAAGTCGCCTCGCTGCACGCCCGTTATTCCAAGTCCGCCACCGTTGTGAATGGCCGGCTCACCCCCGCGGCGGGCAAAGACTCCGTCACCGTTTCCACGGTCCCGCTCGCGTCCGATCTGCGGGAGAAAACGCTTGAAGCCTGGATCCACGTGCGCAATCCGCCCGCAAAAGCCGTCACGCTTTTCCGCATCCGTAACCGCAGCGGATTCCGCGGCGCCGCTTCCGACGCCATCCACTACGCCGGCGGCCAGGAAAAACAGTGGGAGAACCAGAGCGCCGTCCGCTTCCGCTCCCGCGACGTGAAAGGCGCACCAGAGGACACCGCGGCCGGCGGACGCGTCCACGTCGCCATCACTTACTCCACCGATGGAACCATCCGCCTCTATCGCAACGGGATTCCTTACGGCGTTCCCTATCAGCCCGATCCCGGGCTCGCCGCCGGGCGCCTTCAAACCTATGCCAGGGATGACGCCATTGTCGATCTTACTTCGAACAAAGATCTCGAACTGGAGGAAGCTCGCATTTACTCCAGGGCGCTCTCGGAAGCGGAGGTGAAAGCCTCCTTTGATGCCTGGCAGCCGGGCGTTTCAGTGGCGCCCGAAGCCAACCGGCCCCGCATTGAGGAATTGAAGCGGCAGATCGCCGCCGCGCGCGGAGAACTGGAGGCCATCCCCGCGCCGCCCAAGGCTTTCGCCGCGGATCCAAAGAATCCCGCGCCCACACACATCCTGATTCGCGGCGATGTCAACCGCAAGGGCGAAATCGTCAGCCCGGGCGGTGTCTCCTCCATCGCCGGCGCCCCGGGCGACTTCCAGCTTCCACCCGATGCGTCCGATGCCCAGCGCCGCCGCGCCCTTGCCGAATGGATCGCCAGTCCGTCCAACCCGCTGTTTGCCCGCGTGATGGTCAATCGCGTCTGGCATCATCACTTCGGAACGGGGCTGGTGGAAAACCCGAATGACTTCGGCTACAACGGCGGACAGCCCTCGCATCCTGAGTTGCTCGATTGGCTTGCCCAAGAATTCGCGCGCAACGGCTGGAGCGTCAAGAAACTCCACAAGACGATCCTGCTTTCCCAGGCCTACCAGCGGTCTTCCACCTATCAATCCGAAGCCGCGGCCAAGGATGCGGACAACCGCCTGTTGTGGCGATTTTCTCCCGGCCGGCTTCCCGGCGAATCCGTCCGCGATGCCATGCTCGCCGCCAGCGGCATGTTGAACGCGAAGCTGTACGGCCCCAGCTTCCGCCCCTTTGAAATCGTCCGGAATGCCGGCTCTTATGCCACTTATAAACCCGTTGATTCGGACGATGCGGAGTTACAACGGCGCACGCTCTACCGCATGAGCGTCAACTCCGGCGGCAATCCGATGCTGGAGGCGCTCGATTGTCCTTTGCCTTCGGTGAAGACGCCGCGCCGCCTTACTACCACCACCGCGCTTCAGGCGCTCAGCCTGATGAACAATGCCTTCGTCCATCGTGTGGCGAAGGCTTTCGCCGCCCGGTTAACCCGCGAAGCCGCCGCAACCCCGGCCAGAGTCGACCGCGCTTTCCGCCTCGCGCTGGGACGCCCGCCCCGCCCCGAAGAAGCCGAATCCGGCGCGGCGCTTGTCAGCCAGCATGGCCTTGAAGCGCTTTGCTGGGGATTATTCAATACAAGCGAGTTTCTCTATGCCCGCTGAAGCCGCCATCTCACGCCGCCGCCTGCTGCTCAATACCGGCGCGGGCTTTGGGTGGCTGGCCGTATCCTCCCTGGCCTACGGCAAGCCCCACTTCCCGCCCAAGGCCAGACGCGTGCTACAGATCTTCTGCGCCGGCGGCATGAGCCACCTCGACACCTTCGATTACAAGCCAGAACTGGCCCGGCGCAACGGCAAAGCCTTCGACATGCCCACCTTCTTTGGCCAGGGCGGTAACTTACTCGGCAACGTGTGGCCGTTCAAACAGCGCGGCCAGAGCGGATTGTGGGTGAGCGAATTACTGCCCAATCTCGCTGCAAACGCCGACCGGCTCACCGTCATTCGCTCCATGGTGTCCAGGAGTGCCAACCACATGCCGGCCATCGCGCACATGAACACCGGATTCATCCTCACCGGTTTTCCCAGCATGGGCGCATGGGTGGTCTATGCGCTGGGAACCGAAAGCGACAATCTGCCCTCCTTCGTCGTGCTGCCCGACCCGCTGGGCTATCCATGGGGCGGAAGCGTGCAATGGTCCAACGGCTTCCTTCCGGCCTCGGTACAGGGGACGGCGTTCCGTTCCGTCACCGACCCCGTTCCGGATCTCAGAGGCCCGGCCGATGGCCCCGCCAGAAATGCCGCTCTCGAATGGGCCACGCGCATGAACCGCCGCTACGCCGGCGAAAATCCCGGCGACTCGGGATTGGAAGCGCGGCTCAAGAGTTATGAACTCGCGGCGAAGATGCAGCTCAGCATCCCCGAAACCACGGAAATCAGCGCCGAATCCGAACTCACGCGGCGCATGTACGGGCTGGACGAAAAGGAGACCGAGCCGCTGGGCCGCCGCTGCCTGCTTGCGCGGCGTCTGCTCGAACGCGGCGTCCGGTTCGTGCAGGTCTACCACGGCGGGTCCAATTCCAATTGGGACGCGCATGGCAACATTGAGGACAATCACAGCAAGCGCGCCCGCGAGTACGACAAGCCCGTGGCGGCGCTGCTCAGCGATCTGAATTCGCGCGGACTGCTGAAAGACACCCTGGTGATGGGCGTCACGGAGTTCGGCCGCACCCCTGTTTCCCAGGGCGTAGGAAAAACGGCTGGCCGTGACCATCATCCCGATTGCTTCACCTGCTGGCTGGCGGGCGCGGGCGTGAAACCGGGCCTCGCCTACGGCGTCTCCGACGATCTTGGATACAAGCCGGCCGAGAACCCCGTCACCGTGTATGACCTTCACGCCACCGCTCTCCACCTGCTGGGGCTCGATCATGAAAAGCTCACCTTCTATCACAACGGGATTCGCCGCCGCCTCACCGACGTGCACGGCCACGTCGTGAATGGCATACTGGCCGGGAATGACGACGCCCGATGAGATCCGCGCGGCCTACCGCCGCATCCAGCCCTACATCCGCCGCACGCCGCTGCTGAGGCTGGCCCCCGGCGATCTGGGGATTGACTGCCCGCTCTCCCTGAAGCTGGAGTTTCTGCAGAAGTCCGGCACATTCAAGGCGCGCGGGGCCTTCAACCACCTGCTGTCGCGCGACATTCCGCCGGCGGGAGTCTGCGCCGCCTCGGGCGGTAACCATGGCGCGGCGGTGGCGATGGCGGCCGCGCGGCTGAGCGTGAAAGCCCGCATCTTCGTGCCGGCCATTTCCTCAACCGCCAAGACCCGCCGCATCCGCGACTTCGGCGCTGAGTTAGTAATTGGAGGCGCGCAGTACCCCGCGGCGCTGGCCGCCTGCGAGCGTTACGCGGCTGAAACCGGCGCCCTCACCATCCACGCCTACGATGCATGGGAAACCATGGCCGGGCAGGGTACAGCCGGCCTGGAGTGGGAAGAGGATTCGCCCGAACCGCTCGACACCGTGCTGGCCGCCTGCGGAGGCGGTGGCCTGGTGGGCGGCCTTGCCGCCTAGTTCGAGCGGCGGGTGAAGGTGGTCGCCGTCGAACCGCAGGACTCCTGCGCGCTGCACGCCGCGCTTGCCGCCGGCGGTCCGGTGGACGTGGAAGTGAAGTCCGTGGCCGCCGACAGCCTGGGCGCGCGCAACGTGTTTTCCCGCGTTTATCAGGCGGCCGCGGCCTGGGTGGACCACGTGGCCCTGGTTCCTGACAGCGCCATTACCGCCGCGCAGTCCGAGTTGTGGACCAACCTGCGCGTGGCGCTCGAACCGGGCGGAGCGGCGGCATTCGCGGCCTTGCGCTGCGGCGCCTACCGGCCGGCTAGGGATGAGCGCGTGGGTGTGCTGCTATGCGGGGCCAACCTCGATCCCGCCACATTAGAATGAATCCATGATGAAGCGAACGCGCGCACTCTTCTTATCTCTCACGGCTGCCGTTGCCCTGTCTCCCGCCGAAACGCACCAGGTCTATCCCAATCATCACTCCCGCGTGTTCTCCGCCTACAAGGAACCGGTGGCCCGCGTCCACTCCGGCGACACCGTGATCACCCGCACCTGGGATTCCGGCGGGGCTGACTGGAAAGGCGTCAAGCACATCGAGCATCCCTACAAATATCCCGAAAGCGGCAACCCGCTGATGGGCCCTTTCTACATCGATGAGGCTGAGTACGGCGACACCCTTGCCGTCCATCTCGACAAGGTGCGCTGCAATCGCGACTACGGCTATACCACCTACCGGCTCTCGCCGGCGATCCTCAACCCTAACGAGGCCGAAACCCTCTACAGGAACCACTACAAGATGGATGTGCTGCGCCCCGGCCGCGCCGACCTGATTCCCTGGACCATCGACCTCAAGCGCGGCGTCACCTGGCCCAGACTGTTGGACGGCTCGGGCTCGAAGATGGAACTGCCGCTGCGGCCCATGCTGGGCTGCATCGGCGTTGCGCCGCCCGGAGAGAAGGTGGAAACCTCGGGCCCTTCGGGCAGTTGGGGCGGCAACATCGACTACAACGACGTGGTGGAAGGCGTCACCGTCTATCTCCCCGTCTACCACAAGGGAGCATTCTTCTACGTGGGCGACGGACATGCCCGCCAGGGCGATGGCGAAGGGCTCGGCAACGGCGTGGAAACCTCGCTCGACGTCCAGTTCACCGTCAAAGTTCTCAAGGGCAGGCGCATCTCCATTCCCCGGCTGGAAAACGCCACGCACATCATCTCCATCGCCAGCCAGCCGGAGTTCTCCAGCAACTCCGATATGGCGATTCGCTCGGCGAACTCGGATATGATTCGATGGCTGACCGGGGATTATGGCCTCACGCATCCCCAGGCGCACCTGCTGATGGGCGCGGCGATCGAACATAAGATCGCCACCTACTTCGGAACGGTGACGGCGGCGATTGCCAAGAAGTACCTGCCTGCAAAGAAGTAGGCGGGTGAACCGGGCCCCGATCATGCTATCATGAGAAGTTTAGTTTGGAGTACCACGTTTGGACAAGCAGCTTCGTGATCAGCTAAAACACGACAAATTCGTCGAAGAAGTAGGGCACACCGTCGAATATCTCAGCGAGCATAAAGCCGCTGTACGGAAATACGGCGTGTTCGGCGGTATCGCACTCGTCGCGATCATCGGCATCTGGGCCTTCCTTAGCTATCAGCGTTCGGCGCGGCAGGAAGCCTTCAGTGCAGCCCAGTCGATCCTTGAGGCAACGGCCGGCGAACCGCAGCCAAACGCTCCCCCGCCCCAATACAAGACAGAAGCCGAAAAGCAGGAAGCCGCGCTCAAAGCGCTCAATGAGGTGGCCACCAGGCATTCGGGCAGCCGCGAAGGGTTGCTGGCCCTGCTCCAGGCGGGCACCATCTATTGCGACCAGGGCCGTGAGGCGGATTGCGAAAAGGCGCTGCAGCAGGTAGCCAATGGCGGCGACAGCGAAGTGGCCTCGCTCGGCAAGCTTTCGCTCGCCACTTTCTACAACGCCCAGGGCAAAGCCGCCCAGGCCGAAACGCTGCTCCGGCAGCTTGTGGCCAGTCCCACGCCGATGGTTTCCAAGGAGCAGGCCGAAATCGCGCTGGCCCGCACCATCACGTCCTCCAAGCGCGACGAGGCAAAGAAGATCCTGGAGGGCTTGCAGTCTTCCACCCGCTCTCCCGTTTCCCGCGCCGCCGTAGCCGCAATGGGCGAGTTGGTCGCAAGCCAGAAGTAAAAACTGGCGTGCCTTCCACCCTGGCTCACCTGCGCTTCCCGGTTGGCCGCAGCCGGGGCCGGCGCTACCCTGAGTTCCAACATCCCTACCGCAACGACTTTCAGCGGGATCGCGACCGCATCGTGCATGCTCGCGCCTTCCGGCGTCTGGAAGACAAGACGCAAGTCTTTTCACCGGATCTGTCCGATCACTTCCGCACCCGCCTCACCCATACCATCGAAGTCGCGCAAATCGCCCGCACCGTGGCCTCGGCGTTAGAGTTGGACGAGGATCTCACCGAAGCGCTGGCGCTGGCGCATGACATCGGCCATCCCCCGTTCGGGCACGCCGGAGAAGACGAACTGGACCGCCGGATGCGCCGCTTCGGCGACCGTTTCGATCACAACCTCCACGCCCTGCATATCGTGGAATCTTTCGAGCAGCGGTATGCGATGTTCCCGGGACTGAACCTGACTTTTGAGGTGCGCGAGGGAATCGTCAAGCACTCCCGCGACATTGAGTCGGGAGAGTCCGCGGAACTGGACGAATACCTGCCCGGTTTGCGGCCTCCGCTGGAGGCTCAGTTGATCGACCTCGCCGACGAAATCGCCTACAACTCCGCCGATCTGGACGACGGGCACTCCGGCGGCCTCATCGACGTGGACGAGTTAAGCGCGCGTGTCCCGGAGTTTGCGGAAGTGAGGGATACGATTGAGCAGCAGTATCCCGGCGCCACCGGCCGGATCCGGTTTCTCGAATGCGTGCGCTACCTCATCAACTCACTGGTTTCCTCGTTGATCGAAGGCACCTTTCAGGCCGCGCACGAGTTAGGCGATGGAGAAGCCGTGCGGGCTCATCCGCAAAGGCTGGCGCGGATGACCGCGCGCGGTGAACAAACCGCGAAAGCCGTGAAAGCTTATCTTCATGAACGTGTGTACGCCTCACCGCGGCTGGTTGCCGAAAGGAGTGCTTCGGTGGACGCGATTGCCGGCCTCTTCCAGTATCTGCTGGACCACCCGGATGCTCTGCCCGGTTACTACCGGGAACGCACCCGCGACATCGCCCCGCACCGCGTCGTATGCGATTACATTGCCGGCATGACTGACGGCTTCTTCCGCCGCACCTGGCGTTCCCTGGCCGGCGTGTAGGTGTGAGAGTTGGAGCACACGCCAGCGCCTTCGTAGTAAACTCAGGGTGACCGCCGGGAGTGTGATCCGATGCCGATGGCCGCCGCAGTTTTACCACCGCCGTTGCGCGATGGCGATCGCCTGACGCGTGAGGAGTTCCTGCGCCGTTGGGAAGCGATGCCGGACGTGAAATGGGCGGAGCTGATTGACGGTGTGGTGCACATGCCTTCCCCTATTTCCGATGTTCACGGCGATTTCCATTTCCGGCTGTCCGGTTGGTTGTTCACCTATGCCACTGCCACGCCCGGGTGCATGGCGGCGACGGCGGGAACCTGGCTCATGTCCGGCGACTCGGCTCCGCAGCCCGACCTGGCCCTGCGCATCCTGCCCGAATGCGGCGGCCAGTCGCGCGTGGAAGGCGCATATCCTGTGGGCGCGCCGGAGTTGATCATTGAAGTGAGTCACACCACCGGCACAAGGGATACCAGCGCCAAGTTGAAACTCTACGAGCGTAGCGGCGTTCGTGAATATATCATCGTACGGCCCGGAAGCCAGCGTGTGATCTGGCGGGAGTTGGCGGGAGGAAAGTACCGCGAGATCGGGGCCGAACCGGACGGGCTTTTCCGGTCGCGCGTGTTTCCCGGGCTATGGCTCGATCCAGCCGCCCTCTGGAAGGGGGATCTCCCGCAACTTGCCGGCGCGGTGGCACGAGGCGCCGCCACGGCTGAACAC
>JANRLE010000379.1:0-22230 GCA_033762895.1 Bryobacteraceae bacterium
TGGCGACGGTGTCGGCGTAGGAGGTGGCCAGGGGCTTTTCGATGATGAGATGCTTGCCGGCATTGGCGGCGGCGATGGCCTGCGCGGCATGCAGGGGATGCGGCGTGCAGATGTCGATCACGTCGATGGACGGATCTTTCAACATCTCTTCGTAGGAGTCGTAGGATTTCAATGCCAGCCCGTATTTGGCTTCCAATTGAGCGGCGGTCCATTTGCGGCGCGAGGAGACGCCCACTACTTCGGCCCCTTTGACGTGCTTCAGAGTCTCAATGTGCGCGCCGGCCACCCAGCCGAGCCCCACCACGCCAACCTTGAACGATTTCATTCTCTGATCTCCTGATTACTTTGTCGCCCCGCCGTGGAACTGCCGCGAACGGCCGGCTCCAAACAGGGCAAATACGTACATGGTATCGCCGGAGCGGACGTCGCGCTGAAAGGCCGGCTGCGGAACCATTGACCGGCGCCCCGGTCTATCTTCGATGCTGGGGATTGAATTTGAGCGAGTGAGGTGGCAAGGCAGCGACCGATGAGCGATTTGTGCGATAAAAAGTCTTGTTATGGGAGAGATAATCGGGATGGGAGGCCCACGGGACCAGCGTCGACTCCATCTCTGCACGTCCAAGAATCAATACATTCCGAACGTGCAGGAAAAACAGCGCCCGTATGAGGCCATGATGGCGGCAAAGAAGATCTCACTGGAGGGCCACGGCAGGAGGCAGCTTCGATCGCTTAACGCGACGTACAACTGTGTGGGGATGGTCTTCGCGAATCGCCGGACGTGCATTGACGCAGACCATGTGCCCATGATTTTGAAGGACGACGGATACGTCGAGGTGCTCGATCTGGAAAAGGTGGTGGCAGGAGACGTCATTGTCTACGAAGATCCGCAAACGTGCGAAGTCTTGCATGTCGGCCGGGTGGTGTCGAATCAGAAAATCTTCTCAGAGCGGCAGATTCGGATCTTGAGTCAGTTTGGGCGCGATGGAGAGTATTTTCACGACCATACGGACATTCCCCAGGTGTACGGCAAGCACTTTAAGTTCTATAGTGAGAGAAGGAATGAGGACGAGCCATGGGCGACACTGACATCCTGAACGATATCGAGGGGCTGGCGTTTTCGGCAGAACTCAATCTCGCCGCCGGAAAGAGAGCATTCAATCGAATTCTCGAAGGGAACCGCCTCTTCAATGATCTGGTTGCATCCGCCAGAACGCCAACAGGCCCTTCGAAAATTGTCGAACGGATTCGGGAGTTGGCGTCACAGCCCATCGACGAACGGTACGAACATCCTTCGGATGTCGCATTCAGCGCTTATTTGAAAGCGCTCGCCGAGGCCTGCGATCCGAAGACCGTTGCGGAGGCTGCAAAGGTTGTGGCAACCGTGCCCGGTTGCGGTTGGGCGGCAGACATCGCCCGCGAACTATTGTCAAGCGCTCTCGCGAGTGGCTTGGCGTTTCCACCGACCGGCATCGCTGGAAATTCAGGGGTCCCACACCGCCTTCTGTCCTGCAATGTGAGCGGCGATCAGTTGGTCACATCTCTTCAGGAACAGAAGTATCCCGAAGTCACTTGGGGAGTCCTCGCCCAACTGGCACGGTCATCCTCGAGTGGAGAGATCAGGAACCTTGATATCAAGAGCCAATTCGAACCAGTAGCGGTCCGCAAGAGAAGCCGTATTCGCGGCCATCGGTCACCATCCATGCAAAAGCGCCCGTCCTCTCTTCGAACGGGACGAAAGTACGCCAGCGTGTCTTGAGGCAAGCCAAGTGAACGAACAGAACCCGAGAACTTCAGCCATTGGAAACGAAGCGGATTATGACGAAATCCTCCGCGTATATGCGAACAATGTTCGCTTCGACATGAACGCCTGGGACCTCAGGTTGGTGTTCGGGCAGTTGATGCCATCAGGCGTGACCCGTGGCGAGTCTGTAGTCGACTGGCATACTGATGTGACCATCCCCTGGGCACAGGCGAAGCTGATGCACCTGTACCTGGGCATCAATCTTGCGCTGTACGAGGCGGAGAATGGTCCGATAAAGCTACCCCCGGGAGTCATCCCCCTACCCGTGAATCCTCCCTCGGCTGATTCCGGCCCCTCCATCTCAATGTCCGCATTTGACGCGGTGCAAAAGATGATCGCGGACTTTCGCGAAGCTCAGCTTTCCCAGCGTTAAGCGAATCTAAAGATCAGGATTCCGGGGACAGCGGTTGCTATCGGAGCCAGTTATTTCGTAGCCCCGCCGTGGAACTGCCGTGAACGGCCGGCTTCAAACAGGGCAAATACGTACATGGTATCACCGGAGCGGAAGTTCTTCATCCACGGCGCGCCCAATCCGGTATAGCCGCCCACGGCGCCCGCCATGCCGGAGGCGATGGCGACGTACTGCACACCGTCCAATGTGTAGCTGACGGGCGCGGCTCGAATGCCCGACCCTGTCTGGAACGACCACAGCAGTTCGCCCTTGGCCCCGTCGTAGGCCAGGAAGTTACCCTCGGCATCGCCGGTGAATAACAGCCCGCCGGCGGTAGCCAGCGTACCCGCGCCCATCGGCGTTCGCATCTGGCGTTCCCAGGCGATGTCGCCGGTGTCGGCCTTAATGGCGGTGAGTTTGCCGTAAGCCTTGCCCGGCAGGTAACGGAATCCATTGGGACCGGGGGGCAGTCCCTTCTCCTTGGCCCTGGCGCCGTAGTTATAGAAGTTAGCGCAGTTTTCGATGGCCGGCACGTAGACCAGGCCGGTCAGCGGGCTGTAGGACATCGCGTTCCACTCCTTGCCGCCGGCGGCGCCGGGACAAACGGTAACGCCTTCATAAGTGGGGATCATCGCCGGATTCACGTTGGGACGGCCGTTGGCGTCGTAGCCGCTGGTCCAGGTCACCCGCACGAACGGCTTGGCGTAAAGGAACTTGCCGTTGGTGCGGTCAATGGCGAAGAAGTGGCCGTTGCGGTCGGCGTGGACCAGGGATTTTACGGTCCGCCCCTGCCAGTTCAGATCCACCAGCACCATTTCGTTGACGCCGTCGTAGTCCCACACGTCGTGCGGGGTGAACTGATAGTGCCAGCGCAGTTTGCCGGTGTTCAGGTCGAGCGCGACCACGCTGTCGGAATAAAGATTGTCGCCCTCGCGCACGTCGCCGTCGTAGTCCGGGAAAGGATTGCCGGTGCCCCAGTAGACCAGGTTCAACTCCGGATCATAAGATCCGTTCATCCATGTTGCCGCGCCGCCCACTTTGTAGGATTCGCCGCTCCAGCTTTCCACGTTGGGTTCACCCTTGCCTGGAATCGTGTGGAAACGCCAGGCCTGCCTGCCGGTAGCGGCGTCATAGGCGGCAATGAACCCGCGGCTGGCATAATCACCACCGGCGATGCCTACCACCACTTTGCCTCCGGCGATGAGCGGCGGTGAGGTGGCGCTGAAATTGTCTTCCACTTTGGCGATTTCCACGTCCCAGCGCACGCGGCCGTTCTGCGCATCGATCGCCACCAGGTGCGCGTCCAGCGTAGCGAGGTACACCGTGGAGCCAAGAATCGCCACGCCGCGATTCACCGGTCCGCAGCAGTATTTCAGCTTCGCGGGCAGCCGCCGACGGTAATGCCAGATCTCGCGGCCCGTTTTGGCATCGATGGCGAACACGTGATTCCAGGACGTGGACAGGTACAGCACGCCGTTGACGTAGAGCGGCGTAGCCTGCAGGCCATCGGGTACGCCGGTTTGAAATGTCCACGCCGGGGTGAGGCGGGCGACGTTTGAAGTATCGATCTGCTTGTGCGGGCTGAAGCGCTGGTTGGTGTAGTCGCGGCCGTACATCAGCCAGTTGGCGGCATCGGCGCCGGCTTTGCGCAGCATCTCCGGCGTCACGTGGATTTGCGGCGCGGGGTAGCGCATATCGGGCGCCGGATCGCTGGTCAGCGTGCGGATGTGCAGTATCACGCTTTGCGCCTCTTCGCCGGTAAGCTTGTCGGCGAAGCCCGGCATCGCCGTCCCCTTTACGCCTTTCCGGATCACGCGATGCAGCGCGGCGTCGGTAACCGCCACCTGCCAGTTGCCGTTGGAAAGATCGGGACCCGAATTGCCTTCGCCCGCCGAACCGTGGCAGATGGCGCAGTTCTGGTTATAGAGCGCCTGCCCCTTGGCGGCGGTGGGCTGGGCGTGGAGCGGCGCAAGCAGGGCGAGCAGCAAAACCGTCATGGAGGTAGTTTACATTCCCTACGCGCGATGAGGGGGCGAAGCGGCCGGGTGCTCTGATAGCCTCAAGCCATGCCTCAAGCGACGTACGAAGATGTGAACCTCATCCTGCGATTGTATGAACTCCGGCGCGACGACAAGATGCGGGAGGCGCGGCAGTGGTTTACCTCCATGTTCAAGCCCATCACCACGGTGGAGGAGTTCAACAAGGCGTGCCCGCCGGGGTCGGGACCGAATGCCTACTTCCGCATGGTGACCAGCTATTGGGAGATGGTGGCCAGCTTCATCAACCAGGGCGTGCTGAACGAAGAGTTGTTTTTTCAGAGTGGAGGGGAACTGCTGCTGGTCTGGGAAAAGATCAAGGACCTGGTGCCGGTGCTGCGGCAGGCGCGGAGGAACCAGCGGTTGTATCACAACCTGGAGGCGGTGGCGGGGAAGATGGCGGAGTATATGAACTCGAATTCGCCGGAGTCCTATGACGCCTTCGCGCTGATGGTGAAGCAGATGGTGCGGTGAGAGACGCTGTCACAAGTTCGCCGCCGTGCGCGTTGTTAAGGTTTGTTCGTTGGGACCGGCCAGGACGATCTGGAGAACTTATTCCGGACGCACTATGCGGCCCTCGCACGCCTGATCGCGCGGATCATACGGGATCGAGGGCGCGCGGAAGAGTTAGCTGTTGACGTGTTTCTGAAGTGGAACGCGGCGGCGGGCTCCCGCGGCGCTCTACTGTGCGGCGACGCGGCTGGGCCTGGACGAACTGCGCCGCCGAAGCCGGAGTCGCCTGGACGAGTTGCTTGCCCTTTTGCGGACGCGCCCGAGGAGGTCCACGGCGGACTGCTGATCCTGCGGGCCGAGGGACTTGGCTACACGGAAATCGCCGAAAGCCTGTCGCTGAACCCCGTCTCCGTGGGTACGCTGCTCTCGGAACAAAAGATCTGGTTAGACCGCAAACTGTCAGAGCGGGCGCCTGCCGGAACGCCGCCGCGCGGCATGCCATCAGGCGCCCTGTGGGATTCGCCATCAGCCCTGCGCGCTGCCTTCTGGGCCACGTGGTGCCCGCCCTGCCGCGAGGAGATCCCGTGGTTTGTCGGGTTTCATCGGACTTACTCGGCTCGCGGCTTCCCGGTGATTGGCAAGGGCGGATCGCGGCTGTCCACTCCGGCCGCGTGAGCAGGGACGCGTATCGGGCTGGCATTGAGGCGGCGCTGGCAGAGTAGGAAGCGTGGATTTGCGCGCCGTTCGCCCCGCGTGCTCTCCTGAAAGACATGCGGCGCGAACCCGACTTCTTCGGCGAATCCGAACTCTCGCTGGTCTACATCGCCAAGCGCCTCAAAGAAGCGCTCAAAGTGGAAGACCTGCTCACCCGCGCCGAATTCGAATACCTCGTTGAGCCGGACCGCTACCGCGGCGGCGTCATCTTCCAATCCGAACGGATCGGCGCGTTCTTCTACGTCGAACCGGAGTTGGAAGGCAAAGCCCGCGAGTACCTTGCGGCCAACGGCTACCGGCCCTGGGAACCGCTGGAAGGAGACCACGCATGATTGTGAAGCGCGCGGCGCAATTGGCCGAGTTCGCCCCGGACCGGATGGGCAAGGTGTCGCTGGCCGGGGCCGGCCATCTCTACGCAGGGCTCAACTGCTTTGAAGCCGGCCAGGAACACAAGGCGCACGTACACGCCGATCAGGACAAACTATACGTGGTGCTGGAAGGCGGCGGCGAGGCCACGGTGGGCGAGGAAAAAGCCGCCATCAGCGCGGGAGATATTGTGCTGGCGCCGGCCGGCGTTGCCCACGGTCTCCGCAATCCCGGTCCCGGCCGCCTGGTGGTTCTGGTTGTCTTCGCTCCGCCGCCGAAGAAATAGGTTACTTCGGCTTGGAAGCGGTGAGAATCGGATTGCGCCGTCTGGCCTGCTCGATGCATTCGGTGGCTTCCTGGTGACGGCCGAGGCCACGAAGGGCTTCGCCCAGTCCCAGCAGCGCGCGAGACAGGGCCGGATTGGGGGCCGCTTCGGCTTCCTCGCGTTGCGGTTCCACCGGGCGAACCTCGCCGGTTTCCATGGCGATCCACTCAAGCGCGCGCAGCGCCTCTGGCGACGATGCGGCATATTTGGCGGCCCGCTGCAGCGCGCTTCTGGCAGCCGGCTTGTCGCCCTGATGCCAACGCGCGATCCCCAGGCTCAGGCTGGCCTCCGGCCAATCGTCCCGCAGGCGGGCGCATTTCTCAAATGCCGCGGCGCACGCGGCCCAGTTTTGCTCCTTCGAAAGCAGGTAGCCGAGGCGATACCAGGCATCGGCCGAATCAGGCGTGCGCTCAACGATCTGCTCAAGAACCGCGCGCGCCTGGCCGGCGTTTCCCAGATTCTCGTGCGACAGCGCCAGGCCCCAGAGGGACTCCAACTGCGTGGGCGCCACCTGAATCGCCAGTGAGAACGCGCGCACGGCGCCTTCCCAATCACCCTTTTGCTGCATCACCGCGCCCAGGCAGGCGTGAACCACGGCCTGATCCGGCCGCAACTCCGATGCCCTGGACAGCGCCTTAGCCGCCCATTCCAGACGACCCAGTTTCTGTGAGGCCACGCCGAGGTTGAACCACGCCTCCATCATTTCCGGTTCCACTTCGGTAAGCTGCGCGCAGACGGCGGCCGCGGTGGAATAGTCCTGCGCCGCCAGGGCTGAGGCTGCCAGTCCTTCCAATGCTGCGCGATGGCCCGCGTTCGCACAGCGAAGCTGTTCAGAAAGGGTGCGCACTTCCTGGTAATTCCCCTGGTCGAGGCCGATGCCGATCAGGTTTGCCAGGGCCTGTTCATCGGAGGGATTCTCGGCCAGAAGCGCGCGGTAGATGCCCGCGGCTTCTTCGGTGCGATGAAGCAACTGAAGCGCTACGGCCTTTCCAAAGCGCGCCTGCCGCAGCGATGGCGCCTGCTCCAGACAACGGCTGAATGTGGCCAGCGCCGGTTCCAGCATCCGCATGTTCAACAGGCAAACGGCCAGCCCCAGATGCGCCTCCACACGCCGCGGTTCGGCCTGCGTGGTTCTTTCAAACAATAGCGCGGCATCGCGATAGCGCTGCATCTTTTCGAGCGCCAGCGCCTGGTTGTAGCGCGCCTGGGGGTGCGGCGGCCGTGCCGCTGCCGCCTGCTCAAAGCTTGCTGCCGCCTCCTCGAACCGGCCCAGTTGGAAACGGATCTGTCCCATGGCGGCCAGGCATTCACCGGCGTTCCCGCATTCGGCCGCGGCCGCCAGTTCCGTCAGCGCTTCTTCATGACGGCCTTCCACGAAGTGGCGCATCGCCGTGACGAACTCCGGCCCCGCGGCGGCGCGCTTGCGCAGTTCCGCATTCGCCGGTTCCACCGCCAGCAGCGAGGATACCAGTTCCGCATCGACGTACCACACCCATTTTTCAGTCATTTCCATCATCCGTGTTTGTCCCTCCCAATCGGTTCTGTTGGTGCTTCGCCGTAACAATAGCGGGATCGCAGGGGTGCGATTGCGAGAACCGGATAGAGCGGCGGCGGACCTTGAAATTCCATCGGCTCGAACGGTGTCGCCGTCTCCAGCTTGGGCGGCGCGGGAATTGCCGGCGCCTCACCGCGCTTCGACACTCGGCCGGACGAGGCGGCCTGCACGGCCGGCAGCCAGGCTTCGAGATTTCTTGGATATTCCGCCAACTCGGGAAAGGCCGCGGGAAACAGCAGGCCGGCGGCCAGCGGATAGGCGGGCGTGCGCGACTCGCGGACTCGCTCCAGGCAGCGGGCGGCCTGTTCGAGCGGCGTCATCTCACCCCCTACTCTCGATGCGGCGTTGGCGGCCTGTACGTGCAGCAGCAGGCTGCCCAGCGATGCTCTGGCCTCCTGCTCCTGATAGGCGAACTCATGGACGGCCGAACAGAACGCGACGCCCTTCGACCGGGAGTATCCCGAGACCGTAACTTCGTTGCCACAAAAATTACAACGCATTTGCCTTTGCCTCATACTACGGGGAATAGCCTGAAGATTCCAGGACCCAAAAAGCCTGATACCGATCCTCGGGTCTTCCACTTAGTACGATTGCGGACCGTATGACAGGCCGGGGATAAAGTTTTCCCCCGCCCCCGACGAACTCAGTGCATACATTCGCAATGGCTAACCTGGAATTGATCGAGAAAGACGTCCAGAATCTGCGGACCGCGATACCGGACCTGCGGGGCGTTCTCCTGGCCTCCAACGACGGCCAGCCGCTGGTGTCGATGCTTCCGCCGGAAGTGGATGCCAAGCGGTTCGCGGCCATGGCGGCGGCGGCGGCGAGCGTGGGCAGGCGGGTGAGCCTTTCCCTCAACGTGGGGCCGCTGAACGAGGTGAGCCTGGTGGGGTCGGAAGGCCAGATCTTCCTTTACAACGCCGGCGACAAGGCGGTTCTGGCGGTCATCGGCCGTACCGGGGCCAACACCGGACTGATCCATCTGGAAGCGCGGTGGGCGGCGCAGGAGATCGGGCTGCGGTTCTGAATCAGGACGCGGCGGTTACCGGATTCTTCAGGATTCCGATCCCTTCGATCTCGATTTCCACCACGTCGCCGGGAGCCAGTTTCGACGTGCTGCCAGGCGTGCCGGTGAAGATCACGTCGCCCGGCGTCAACGTCACATACTTGCTGATGTAGCTCACGATGGCGGGAATGTCGTAGAGCAGATCGGAAGTGTACTGCTTCTGCATGGACTTTCCGTTAACCCGCGTCTCCAGCAGGAGCTTCCCGTAGTTGAGCCCGGTGACGATGGCCGGCCCCATGGGGCCGAAGGTGTCGGCGCCTTTTGCACGCCACCACTGCAGGTCTTTGTCGGCGCCGTTCTGCCAGTCGCGCTCGCTGACGTCGTTGCCGCAGGTGACGCCGAAAATGCCGTCGATGGCCTGTTGACGCGACGCGTTGACCAGCCGCTTGCCGATCACCGCCACGATCTCACCCTCGAAGTGGGTGTTCCTGGACTCCTTCGGGATGCGAATCGGGTCGCCGGGGTTCTGCAGGCAGGTGATGGGCTTGTAGAACATCTCGGGCTGCTTGGGCGCGGGCCGGTTGCCGAGGTGGCTCTTATAGTTGAGGCCGACGGCCAGCACCTTCGGCGGCGCCACCGGGAAAAGGAGTTTCACGTCCGAAAGTTTGTGCTTCTCCGCGGTGACTTTGTGGCTGCCGAACAGATCGCCCTCAATGACGCGCAGTTCGTCGCCCTGCTGGACGGCATGCGCGATTTTCGACCCGCGCTGAAAGCGGACATAGCGCGTGACGCCGGTTTGCGCAGCGGCGGCGGATGCGGATAGGGTGGCAAGCATGGCTTGTTGGAAACTCCGTCGGGTGGTCATCGGCTTCGGGAACCTCTCAGGGATTGTACACCAGAACGGCGAGCCGCCCGGCCATGCAATAATCTCATCTTTGGGGTCTCGCTGACATTCGTTGCAACAGACATGAAAAAGATTGTTCGAACGGTTGGGATGCTGATCGTGCTTGTCTCCGGGCTGAGCGCGCAGAAGATTGAGGTTTCGCCCTTTTACGGCTATTTCCGCCCTGTGGCGACCGGGCTCGGTTCGCTCCAGTCCACTGCCAGGGACAGCCATACGAAGCTGACTCCGGGCAGCGGGGCCGGTGCGCGTGTCACCTGGAATACGAAGGGCTACTATGGCGTTGAACTGGGCTACTCCCAAAGCAAGCTGGGTTTTGAAACCGCCATACGGCCTTCGGGGGCCACCGCCGACGTCATCCGGACCGACAAGGTGAAAGTGCAGCAGGGGTTTCTCAACTTCCTGGCCTACTTCATGCCAGCCGGGGAGCGGTTCCGGCCGTTTATCACCGGGGGGGTGCAGTTGCAGCAGTACGGCAGGCCGGTGATCGATGATTTCGATATTCCCGGCACGCGCAACTACGGCGCCAACTACGGCGGCGGGTTAAAAATCAAGCTGTTCAAGCACGCGCTGATCCGGATCGATTTGCGCGACTACATCGGGGGCAAACCTTACGATTTGACGCGCGAGGATGAGCGGAACACCGGCGGCAGGCAGCGGCAGTTGGAAGGGTCCGTCGGGCTGGCGATTACGTTTTAGGATCGTGGCAAAATGAGCTCTTCGCACAAGGCCATCGTCGATCAGTCGTCGGTGGAGGTGCGCTGGGTGTCGCCTGCAGTGGTGGCGGAGGTCCCGCTGCCTGGCACCAGGAGGTTTGCAGACCTGGTCGGGGCTTTGGAGCCATTCGGACCGGATGCGTCGCGAATTTGGGCCGAGGCACCGTCGGCGAGACTGTCGGACATCGAGATTAGATTTGGTCTTCGCGGGGGCGATATCCTCCTGGCATTCTCGTATGCCGGTTTCCGGATCCTGATCTCGCCGTTTGAAACACTCTACGAAAAGGACCTTGGGCGGCTTGCGGATTGCGCGCTCCGGCAGATCGGTTCGGGTGGCCTCCTGCCGCCGCAAGGCCGCTTTTTTTTGTCCTACGGCGTGCATCTGAGGCTTGATGGCATCACGGCAGCCGATTACCTGAGAACGATCGTTGGAGGACTGCCGGAAGTGGAACCGGATGGCTTTTCAGGCAAACTGAGCCCCGCACCGCCGATGGCGGCGTCAGCGAGTATTCGCTGCGAAAAATCGCAAAACGTGCCGGGGGGCCTGTTCGTAGGGTGTACTCTGGAATATGATGGCGTCCCGGAGTTGGATTCGTTAACGGGGCGTGGGTTGGAGGCAGCAGGGTATGTCATTGCCTTACTTGGCGTCAGATTCTGATACGAGATTCGAGACAGGGGTTCGGCCCAATACGCTGCCATCCGCGTTGGGGCTTATGATGGGCTGCTGGCCCTTAGTTGGCCGCGTGCATTTTACCGTCTCCGAGAGGCCACCGTCGGACACTCAGGTTGGCGCGGAGAACCGGCCGAGCCAGAGGACCGAACGGGCCGGAAAACACCCCTTCATTCCCCGAACACCCGGTTCCCCTGCCTCGACGAACCGGCAGCCGCCACTGGCAGCGGATCCCTGGCCTGAGCAGGAGTGGCTACGCAAAAATCGGACCGAGTATCGTGGCCAGTGGGTGGCATTGGACGGTTCGCAACTCATTTCGCACGGCTATGACGGCAAGAGAGTCTTTCTTGAGGCCAAGGCCGCGGGCGTCCGCAGTCCATTTCTGGCGCACATTGAGGAGGAGGCCCTTCCCTTTGGCGGTTGGTGATGCACACTATCTTTTACGAGACGGCTGAGCGATACAGCCTGACAGATGTGGGGATCGTCGTGCCGGTGTTGCTCCGGTCCACTCGGAGGAACGAGGTACGCCTGGAAGCGAAGGTCGACACCGGAGCCGCGCATTGCATCTTCCGAAGAATCTACGCCGAGTCCCTCCAACTGAACGTCGAATCGGGATACAGGCAACGATTCTCAACCGTGAGTGGCGACTTTGTTGCGTTCGGTCACGAAGTCACCCTCGTCGTAATGGGCATCGAACTTTCCAGCGTTTGTTACTTTTTTGAGGACGAGAGTATCGGCCGCGACGTCCTCGGAAGGAACGGCTGGCTGAACAAGATTCGGCTGGGCGTCGACGACACCGGCCCCACCGGGTTGCTTTACGCCGCGCGCCCTGTGGACTGATAGTCCTTCAGCGGGACGATGGCGCCTTAATTCCAGCCCGGCCGCACCCAGCCCGCCGCCACCGCCGTCATCACCAGCCCCACCACCGTAATCACGCCGGCTGACACCACAGGCAACACCCGCACCAGCGTGCTATCGGTCACCTTCGGTGTATCCGGCAACAGGTGTTTGGCATACAACACTGCGCAGCCGATGCCGATCAGCACGGCCGCCAGCCCCAGGCTGAATGCCGTCAACAGAGCCAGTCCAAAAGCGATGCGCCCCAGCGCCACCGCACTCAGCAGCAGCACCAGCGCGGAAGGGCATGGCACCATCCCGCCCGAAACGGCCAGGCCAACCAGGCTGCCCATGGATACTTCGCCTTCGGGAACGTGGGTGTGGCCGCCCGGTCCGTGGTGATGGCCGTGGTCATGATGATGATGATCGTGGTCATGACGATGATCATGCCCGTGGGCATGCGCGTGCGCATGGGCATGCTCGTATTCGTGATCGTGGTGATGCTCCCCTGCCAGCTTCTTCAGCCTCTTCCAGAACAGCGCGGCGCCGATCCAGACGATCATCGCGCCCGAAACCACGCTCAACACCGGAATGATCTTGTCCGGCTGCACGTAGCGTGACAAAAACAGCGTCCCCAGCCCCAGCAGGAACACACTCACCGTATGAGTGAACGTCACCATGGCGCCCAGGAACATGGCATGTCCGAACGTGCCCCGCGAACCCACCAGGTAGGCCGCCACGATCGTCTTCCCATGCCCGGGCGAAAGGGCATGCATGGCGCCAAGGCCGAACGCCGCGCCCAGGCCCATCAGTATCATTCCGAACGACAGGTTCTGATTACCCAGCAACTGCGAGAGATAGTCGCCTTTTTGTACGGTGCCGGGGGCGGATTCCTTCGGTCCGCCGGCGGTGGAGGCCGGTGGCGCGGCTTCCTGCTTTGGAATCTCCTGCGCGGCGGCCGTCATCACCGGCGTCGCCACCGCGGGCGCCCGCCACTCCATCGACGCCCGCAGTTGTTGCGGCGGGGCGGAGGTGGAGTCCTCAGGGTAGGCCGTGAGCGCTTTGCTGATGTCCGGCGTGCCCGGCATCACGATTTCCTTCCATCCGGCACGGTCGGGGTAGTTCAGATCCTCGTACTCCAGCTTTCCCGGACGGGCGTTCAACACGGCCCGCGCCGTGATCCGCATCACCGGGAGATTTCCCGCGCCGTCGGCAATCACGAGCTGGCAGGACCCGAGCCGCGCGGCCACCGGTTTGCCATCCACAGTGATTTTCAGGTGCGCGAGCCACTCCCGGGCTTGCCCCCCGGCGCGCGCCTCCAGTTGGGCTCGGGCGCTTTCCCGATCCAGGTTCCAGTCGCGCAGCAGCTCAAACGTTGGAATCTCAGCCAGGTCCAGAGCGTAGGTCAGATCCAGATGCCCTCGTTTCTCCTCAAAACGCGCGTAGTGGCTGATGGAAAAGTTGCCCATCGGGTGCGCCGCCAGAGCCGCCGCGCCGAGAATCAGAACGAGTGCAAGCCGCCGCTTCATTACAATGGAGGCTACGAAGCCGCCAAGACTTCGGATGTATGCGAAAAACCGTAACGGCACAGGATGTCCCACTTTCGGGCGAACTCAAGATTCCGATCGGGTCCATTGTAACGCCCTCGGCGCGCGATCTCGCCCGTGAGCGCGGCGTGACCATCCGGGAGGTGAAGGCGGAGGAACTGAATGGGATCGCCGGGCCGGAGCTGACCATCGCCCTCGGCGCCGATCATGGCGGTTTCCTGATGAAGGAGGCGCTGAAGCCGGTCTTTGCCGAGTTTCACCTCCAGGTCCGCGACGCGGGCGTTTTCGACGGCGCCACAGCCGATTATCCCGACATTGCTCTTGCGGTGGCTGAACTGGTGGCCGGGGGTCAGGCCGCGCGCGGCGTCATCATCGATGGCGCGGGCATCGGCTCCGCCATGGCCGCCAACAAGGTGCCCGGTATCCGCGCGGCCCTATGCTACGATAAGGCTTCCGCGCGCAACAGCCGCGAGCACAACCACGCCAACGTACTCACTTTAGGGGGCCGGTTGTTGACCCACTCCCAGGCTGAGGAAGTGCTGCGGACCTGGCTGGCAACGCCCTTCGGCGGCGGCCGTCATCAGGCGCGCATCGACAAGATTACGGGTATCGAAAAGAGATTCTCGCATTGGACGCCGCGGAGTTAGATCAACTGGTAGCCCAGATCGGCGATGAGATCCTGAAACGGGTTTCGCGCCAGGGCTCCGCGCGGCCGCGCGGCGAGGGGCTGAACATACCGGACGAAGTTTGCCCGGGCTGTACGCAGCGCTGTGTGCAAACCTGCGCCCAAAAGTCCCGGCAGATCGTGGCCACCGGCGCCGACCGTATTTCGGCTTCGGAAAAGCTGACGCGCGTCGATCCTTCCATCGCCTCTCTCATCGATCACACGCTGCTGCGCCCGGACGCCACGCGCGAGGAAATCGTCAAAATCTGCGGCGAAGCGCGCCAACACGGGTTTGCCAGCGTCTGCGTGAATCCCTATTGGGTGCCGGTGGTGGCGGCCGAACTCGCCGGGTCGCCGGTCAAAGTCTGCACGGTTGTGGGTTTTCCCCTTGGCGCGACGCCCACGCCGAACAAAATGGCCGAGGCGGAAACGGCCATTCGCGCGGGCGCCAGGGAAGTGGACATGGTGCTAAACGTGGGCGCACTCCGTTCGGGCGATTACGACACGGTGAAGCTGGACATTCAGGGGCTGGCCGAAACCTGCCACCGCAACGGCGCAATTCTCAAGGTGATCCTCGAAACCGCGCTGCTTGATGACAACCAGAAGGTGATGGCCTGCTCGCTGGCGAAACTGGCGGGTGCGGATTTCGTCAAGACATCCACGGGCTTTGCCAAGTCCGGCGCCACGGCGCATGACGTCGCGCTGATGCGGGCGGCGGTGGGCCCCGATATCGGCGTCAAGGCCAGCGGGGGCATACGCTCTCTGGCGGATGTGAAAACCATGGCTGCCGCGGGCGCCAGCCGTATCGGCGCATCGGCCAGCGTGAAGATCGTTCAGGAAGCCGCCGGTGTCAATCCGGGACAATCCCATGCCGGCTATTAACCGCCGTAAGATCCGCTTCCGGGAGCGCGCCGAGTTACTGGACTTCCTGCTGGAAGCGGCGGCGGCCACCGCCGAGACACTGGATCTGGATCAGCTTCTGGCCAACGTCGCTGAGATCGTGCAGCGCGTCCTGCCCAGCGAATTATTCGCCATCCTTCTCTATTCCGAACGCGCTCGCGGCCTTCGCATCCGCCACTCCATCGGCCATCGCCACGAACTGTCCCGCAGCCTGGTGATTCCCGTGGGAGAAGGCATTACGGGCGTGGCGGCGGCCACCATGCAGCCCGTGATGGTGGGCGACGTTCTCAACGATCCGCGCTACATCGCCTCAGTGGACGCCGTACGCAGTGAATTGGCCGTGCCCATGACGGCGCGGGGCAAACTGGTGGGGGTCATCGACGTACAGTCCACGCTGGTGAACGCCTACACGCCCTATGACCGCTCCGTGCTGCAGCTTGTGGCCTCGCGCGTCGCCTCAGCGATCGAGAACGCCAAGCTTTACCGCCGTGTCGAGCGCCAGAACCGGCTTTTGAAGACGCTGGCCACCGTCTCGCAGGAAATCAGTTCCATCCTTGCGTTGGAGGAGTTGCTGCACAAGATTGCCGACGTGGTTCGCCAGTTGATCAGCTATGACGCCTTTCTCATCATGCTGGTGGACCAGCGAAATGGCGTTTTGCGCAATCAGTTCAGCCTGCGCTACGACCAGCGCGTGGACATCGACAATGTTCCCCTGGGCTCTGGCATCACCGGCGCGGCGGTGGAGGCGCGGGAGCCGGTGAAGGTGAACGACACCGCGACCGATGCCCGCTACATCGCTTCGCATCCCGGAATCCTGAGCGAGGTGGCCGTTCCGCTCATCCTGCAGAACCGCGTCATCGGCGTGCTGGATGTGGAGAGCGAACGGATCGGCTTTTTTACGGATGATCACGTCCGGATGCTTTCTCTGCTTGCGCCTCACATCGCCAACGCGCTCGAAAACGCCCGGCTTTATCAGGAACTGGCCGAACGTGAGCACCGTATGGACCAGGATTTGAAGGCCGCGCGCAGGCTCCAGCGCGTGCTTCAACCGAGGAATGCGCCACCCGTGGAGGGTCTTGATGTCGCCCTTGCCGCCCGAGCCGCGCGCGAGATCTCCGGCGATGTCTACGATTTTTTTCAACGCGAAGACGGCCGCATGCTGATGGTCTTTGGTGATTCCAGCGGCAAAGGTGCGGCCGCCGCCCTCTACGGCGCACTGGTCAGCGGTCTGCTGCGCAGCGTGGGTTCGGACAACAATCACCCGGCGCAACTGATGTGCGAGTTGAACGAGAGCCTGCTGGAGCGCAAGGTGGAAGCCAAGTACGCAACGCTCCTGCTGGCGCTGTGGGATCCGCGCACCCGCACATTCACCTTTTCCAATGCCGGTTCTTCGCCGCCCCTGGTCTCACGGGGCGACCAACTGTTGAATGTCCACGTGGAAGGCGTGCCGATCGGGCTGTTGGCCAACCAGACCTACGATGAGACGGTTTTTCAGGCTGAGCCGGGTGACGTGGTTGTCTTCTACTCCGACGGCGTACTGGATCAGCAGGGGCCGGCCGCGGGCGTCGAAACACCCGAGTACGGCGAGAAGCGGCTGGGCAGAACGGTCCGCGCGGCGAGAAACAAGCCCGCCCGCCAGATTGCCGGCGCCATCATCGACGATCTGGACACGTTCTCGAGCGGCGCCGCCATTACTGACGACCAGAGCCTGATCGTCATGAAAGTTCTCTGAATGGAACATCCCTTTACTTACATCGACAACGCGCTTCACGCCGAAGGCGTTGGGCTGGACCGGATCGCGCGCCGCGCCGGAACGCCCTGTTATGTCTATTCCTCGGCTGGCATCCTGGGCCGCTATCGCGCCTATGACCAGGCGTTCGGCGCCGTGCCGCACCAGGTGTGCTACGCGGTCAAAGCGAATTCGAACCTGGCGGTGCTTTCGCTGCTGGCTAAGGCAGGCGCGGGCTTCGACATCGTTTCCGGCGGCGAGTTGTTTCGTGTGCTGAAGGCCGGCGGCGACCCGTCGCGCATCGTCTTCTCAGGGGTCGGCAAGACCGCGCCGGAAGTGGAGTATGCGCTTGAGACCGGCATCCATGGCTTTAACTGCGAGTCGGAAGCCGAGCTTTCGCTCATCGACGCGCTGGCCGCGCGATTGGGAAAAAAGGCCCGGGTCGCCCTGCGCGTCAACCCCGATGTCAACCCCGAAACCCACGAATACATCTCCACCGGACTGCGCGAGAACAAGTTCGGCATCGCGATCGAAGAAGTGGAAGCCGTCTATGAGCGCGCCCGCTGGCACAAGCACCTGATCCTGGACGGCGTAAGCTGCCATATCGGTTCCCAGCTTCTGAATCCGTCGCCGCTGCTGGAGGCGCTGGACCTGGTGCTGGCGCTGGTGGAGCGGCTGCGCGCGGCCGGCATTCCCATCCGTTGCCTGGATCTTGGTGGGGGAATCGGCGTTCCGTATCAGGCTGGTGAAGCGGCGCCTTCGATTGCGGAATACATCGCCAGCATCTGCGCCCGCGCCCAGGGCCATGACCTCGCCCTGATGGTGGAACCGGGCCGCAGTCTGGTGGCCGAGTCCGGCATTCTGCTCACCCGCGTGCTCTACCGCAAGCGCAACGGGCCGAAGGAGTTCATCATCGTCGACGCCGCCATGAACGACCTGGTGCGGCCTTCGCTCTATGAGGCCTACCACGAGATTCTTCCGGTGAAGCGCGACAGCTCCCGCGGCATCACCACTGCCGATATCGTGGGCCCTGTCTGCGAATCGGGCGATTTTCTGGCCCGCGACCGCGAAGTGGCCAATTTCCTCCCCGGCGATCTGATGGCGCTGGCCACCACCGGGGCCTACGGATTCGTCATGTCGTCAAACTACAATACGCGTCCTCGCGCCGCCGAGGTGCTGGTGGATGGCGATTCCTGGCGCGTGGTCCGCCAACGTGAGTCAATGGAGGATATGATTCGAGGGGAATCGGTTTGACATGCAACGAAGACATTTTCTGGCGGGCGCACTCGTCCCGGCTGCGCTGGGGGCGTCCTCCGGCCTGAAGGTTGGCTGCCAGACCCGGTCCTACATGGCGCCCAACCGGGATCGCGCCAAGCTGACCGGAATGCTCGACGACATCGCCGCCGCCGGCTATACCGGCGTTGAGACCAACTACATCAGCGTGGAGGAGAGTTTCGCCAATCCCGCGCCGATGCGCGGCGAGTTGGCTGGCCGCGGCCTCTCCCTGATCGGCCTGCACATGGGCATTCCGTGGGAAAAGGCCGAGCTCATGGACGCCGCACTCGACACCTTCCACCGCGTGGTGAAAGGCACAAGTGCCCTGGGCGGCACACACGTGATCCTGAGCGGACAGGCTGGCGGTGAGGCATTGAAGCGCAAGTGCGAAATGCTGCCGAAGATGGCCGCCACATGCCGTGAACAGGGTATCCATCTCGCCATCCACAATCACACCGAGGAAGCTTTGGACAACTGGCGGGAGTTCCGCTACATCCTCGCCAATACCGGCCCCGATGTCGGGCTGCTGCTGGATGCCGGCCATGCCATCATGGCCCGCCAGGATCCCTGGGCCTTCCTGCGCGAGTTCCCCGGCCGCACAGCGGGGCTCCACCTGCGCGACCGCACGCCGGAAAAGCCGGTGCTGATGGGAAAAGGACATCTGAATCTCAAAGGCCTGGGCCAGGCGATCCGTGAATCGAAGTGGAAGGGCTGGCTGATTGTGGAATTGGAAGGTTATCCTCTTGACGGCGTCAGCGGCGCCGAGGGAGTGAGGGAAGCACGGCGGATGATCCGCGCTCACACCGGCGCGTGAACCATGCAGACTCGACGCCAGTTCGTCCTTCAGGCCGCCGCCGCACGGCCCAGGCGGCCGAACCTGTTGTTTGTGCTGGCTGACCAGTGGCGTGCGCAAACGCTGCCATCGGCCGGCGACAATCAACTGGACGCGGCGAACCTGAAGCGTCTGGCGGCCGAAGGTGTTCATTTCAGCCGCGCCTATGCGGGCTACCCGCTTTGCACGCCGTCACGGGCCTCGCTGATCACCGGCAAGTTTCCGCACGCCTGCGCCATGCCCCGGAATAACCTCCAGCTTCCGGCCGCGGAGCCTTCCATTGCGGCCGAATTGAAGAAGGCCGGCTACGCCACCGGCTACATCGGAAAGTGGCACCTCGATGGAGAAGAGCGTCCCGGGTTCGTTCCCCCGGGCGCGCGCCGCCGCGGCTTTGACTACTGGGCGGCGTTTAACCGCGGCCATTCCTACTTCCGGTCCACTTATTTTCGCGACGATCCGGCGCCGGTCGTGGTGGAAGGATTTGAGCCCGAGTATCAGACCGGTCTGGCCATCGATTTTATTCGCAGGAACAAACAGAATCCCTGGTATTTGTTTTTGTCGTGGGGGCCGCCGCACACGCCGCGCACCCCGCCCCCGGATCTGAAAAATCACTACGATCCGCGCGCCTTCCAGCTTCGCGAGAACGTGCCGGCTTCCTATGAGGAACAGGCGCGGGGCGGCCATGCGGGCTATTACGGGCTGTGTACGGCGCTGGACCGTCTGATGGGCCGCCTGCTGAAGACGCTCGATGAGGATGGCCAAACATCGGACACCATTGTCGTTTTCACCTCGGACCATGGCGACATGCTCGGCTCGCACGGCCTGGAGTTTAAGAATCTGCCGTACGAAGAATCCGCCCGTATCCCGCTGCTGATCCGCCACCCGCGCGCGCTGCGGCCAGGCACGGTGAACGACATGCTGGTTTCCAACGTGGACCTGATGCCCACGCTGCTTTCCCTGTGCGGCCTGACGCCGCCCAACCAGACGCAGGGCCGCGATCTGGCGGCGCTTCTGCTTTCGGGGAAGGGGCCGCGCCCGGAATCGATCTTCGCCGAAGGCGGGATGGGCGGACCACGGGAATGGCGCATGCTGGTGCGCGGCTTCGACAAACTGGTGACCGGCGGTGACGGCGAGGTGACCCACCTCTACAATCTGGCAGCCGATCCTTTTGAGATAAACAACCAGGCCGCCGCGCGCGCCGAGCGCCGCAGGAAAGACGAACTGACAACATTGCTGGAACTGTGGCGCCGCCGCACCAACGACGGCCGTTCCGCTTCAGGACTCAAGAAACGTGGATAACAACACATTGCGCCCCATCGGAGTCATCCACTCCTCCATAAAAGATCGCAAGGCGATGCCCGCCTTCGGCGCGCCGGCTTCCGTGGAAATCTTCCCGGAATTCGCCGCCGGTTTGCTCAAGATTGAAAAACATACACACTTCTGGATACTGGGCTGGCTGATGGCGCGCCCGGAACGCGACGTGCTGCAGGTGACGCCGCGGGGCGTGGATCCGCAATCGCCCGACGCGTTGCACGGCGTTTTCTCCGTCCGTTCGCCGGCCCGGCCCAATCCCATCGGACTGACCGCGGCGAGGCTCACCGGACGTGAGGGCCTGATTCTCCATTTTGACTGCGTGGACTTCATGGACGGTACGCCGGTAATCGATCTAAAGCCCTACTTCGTTTCCCGCGACATGATTTTTTCGGCCGGCAACGCCGCCGTGGGCCGCCCCCGCACGCGCGAGGCACTGCGCGAATCGCTACGTCTTCAGGTGGAACGATTTCACCCCTCTGATCACCCCGATACGGATGTGGCCATCGCTATCATGGAGCACTTTCGCGCGGAGGTGATGGAGTGGAACGAACCTGAGCGATGGCGGATTATCGCGCCCATTGATCGGCCGCATATCGTGAATGCGCTGATCGGGATTACCAGGGTCACGCTGGGCGACGGTTTGGAACTGGCCACCAGCCCGGTGGTAACGATTAACGACGTCTGTTACCCCATTCCTACGCAAGTACCATAACGCCGCTGACGGAAGGACTAGTGCCGCCCGGACGCCGCATTTGTCATAACGGGACGAGACACGATTCCTGGGCGAATCCTTCGCGCAAAGGCACTATTCATCGCTCGCGTTTTGTGGTTCACTAGGAGATAAGAAAACCTATCCCCGAAAGGGGACCCGCGAGAGTGGAGTTTCGCGGGATCGAAAGACAGCTATTCGGCTGGCCGGAGGAGACCATGCGACCGTTCAGGACCAAAGGTGTGCGCTCCGTCCGTCCCTGTGGAGGGAAGGCATGGGGCAGTTAGAAGCCGCCTACAAATATTGCCCGGTGTGGCTCCAGAACATGGGGATCTCACTTTACGGGATTCTGTGGCGGCGTGAGCGGCTGGGGGGCCGTTTCGGCGAATTCGCGGCGGAGTTCGAGGCGCGGGACCGCATGGACCCGGCTAAATTCAACGGCTACGTGAATGCGCAACTGCAGTCTGTGCTTAGCGCCGCTTTCCGCGAGGCGCCCTACTACCGGAAGAAATGGGCCGCAACCGGCTTGACCGGCGCGAAGCTGGAGCAGATGACGGCGCGGGATCTGGAGCAACTTCCGATCACCCCAAAGGCCGACCTGCGGCGCGATCCCGATTCGTTCGTTCTGGCGCATACCGCCTCTGGCGGCAAGGTGCATCGCTATCTTTCGAGCGGTTCCACGGGCACTCCGATCACGGCTATCTGCACGTCTGAGGATCACCAGCGGTTTATTGCCGCGCGGGAAGTCCGTTCGTTCCGCTGGGCCGGATCCAGCATCATGGATCCGCGTTCGATGATCGGCGGACGGATGGTGGTGCCCAAGGGAATGGCCAATGCGCCCTTCCACCGTTACAACTGGGCGGAGCGTCAGGTCTATTTTTCGGCCTATCACATTTCGCCCGCCTCGGTTCCATCCTACGTCGCGGCCATGAACCGCTACCAGCCGGCGCTGTTCACCGGATACGCGAATTCGCACTACCTGATGGCGCGCATGATGAGCGAACAGGGCATCCGTCTGGGCTATGAACCGAAGGCGCTGGTGCTTTCCAGCGAGAAACTGACCGTGAAGATGAAGGAAGTCATCCGCATGGCGTTTCGGGCGCGCGCCTTTGAGGAGTATGGTTCGGTGGAGAACTGCATCCTGGCAACCGAATGCGAACACGGCAGCCTTCACGTCAATCCCGATTTCGGCATTCTCGAAATTGTGGATCCGGAAGGCAACGCGGTGCCGCCCGGCGTTCCAGGCCGCGTGATTGCCACGGGCCTGTTGAATCACACTCAGCCGCTCATCCGCTATGAGATTGGCGACGTGGCGGCCTGGTCGGCGAAGAAATGCGCCTGCGGGCGCGATCATTTGCCGGTGATCGAAGAGGTCATCGGACGGCTGGAGGATGTGGTCATCGGGCCGGATCGCCGCGAGATGGTGCGCTTTCACGGCATTTTCGTCGATCTTCCCCATGTCCTGGAAGGCCAGGTGATCCAGGAAGAG
>JANRLE010000380.1:0-79869 GCA_033762895.1 Bryobacteraceae bacterium
AGGCTGTTCCCGGTCCGATGGACGTGTCGTTCGTTGCCGCGTGAGAAGCCGTTAAACCGGCCGTTTTCGGGCGGTGGAAGATTGTTCCAGTAGCCGCGGCGAATGGACAGAACCGCTGTGGGGATCGGGATCGGGCAATTCCTAGACAGATTTTTGGGCGCCAACCCTGTCCGGTGAACCTATACTATTGGGGGATGACCCGCATGACGAGCCCTCAATGAGCGGGCGGAGTTCGCCGCGGATGTAATGATCGGCTAAGGGGGATAGACGTTGGCGGAGAACTGGGAGGTCTGGTTGCCGAACGGGAGGCCGTGGCCACACTCGTGCGGGGTCAGAACTGAAAAAAGGGGCTTGTGCTCGCTGCAGAACCGAAGCTCATTACGCGAGGACGTGCCCCTTGTTAGATCCCGGACTTTTGTCCTGACCCCAGACTAGCAGATCTCAATGATCGACGTCAACGACCAATACGATTCGCTGGCCGGCGCCCGACTTTTGGACTTCTTCGGAACGCGGACCCACTGGCACCGCCGGCTTTGGACAACCGGCCTGGTCCTGACGCTCAAAGAACTGCCCGAGGTTTCAAGCGCTGTCCGATCGTCGATTCTCTACCAAAACTCCATTGAAGACCTTTCACGCGCCGCGATGGCGTTAGCGGGACGAGATCCCGGAACTGGCGACACACAACGACGCAACTCCCTTCAGCGTGCCCTTCGGACGGAACTTCGCTTTCTCGGCCTGGATTACCGGGTCGTTGAGCAGTGCATGGAGGAAATCGATTCTCAGTACCTGAAAAGGTGGGCTGATTCGCTCCGCACAAACACCCGAGCGGCGCCAGAAAGGGCCGCACGGGCAATTGCAAGCTACCTCCTGGATGGCGGTTTCAGCCCAACGTTTCTCCATCGATGGTGGTCATTCAAGCTGCGTTACGAAGAAGGCGTGAAGCCGCTTGCTGAGATTGTGGAAGATGCGCACGCCCGGGCCAGGAGCCCGGCCAGAGAGTATAAGGTGTTGGTGGCATTCAGCGCGTTCACGAAACGGAGAGACGGAATGCCTGCCGGGTGGCTTGACGCTTCTGCTGTTTCGCAGTGGCTCAAAGCGCGTGACTTCGACGTGAAGGAGATCAGGCAAAAAGGCGGCATACTGATGGGAATGCCAGCTCGTGATCCGCACGCCGCCGTCGAGTTGGCACGGGAACGACTGGAAGGCCTGGCCGCGCGGGTACGTGTGGGATCGAGCCGCCAGTTTACTCTTCTTCCCACAGTATGGATCGATGGGGAGAGCAAATGTTTCAGTCTCACGCATGACGGCCGGGAGGTTGACGTACATTCCCTGGACCGCCAGAACCAACTCTATGCTGAGCCCACTTACAGTCGCGTTGATGCGGGCATCGAACTTCTTGAGCCACTTGCATCGGCGGCTCCCGCGACAGCCGTAGCGTCAGGCTGGGCGGCCCTTGAGGCATTGCTGAGCGAACCGGGGAATCATGCCGTGGTTGCCGACAGAATGGGGGCGATCGCCGCCTGCTCGTTTCCGCGGGCGGAATTGACCGTGTTGTCATACCAGGCTGGGAAAGCGGATGCGGCTCTCGCGGCCCGCCTGGACACGTGTCAAACGAATCGCGACCGCGCCGAAATGATCGCCCGAGAAATTGAGAGTGGGCCAGCGTTCACGTTGATAGACGCTTCGGACCAGGCCGCCGTTCAACGCATGAAGAAGTTGCTGGACCATCCGCATTCCGTGTTAAAGGAGATCGAAACGTATACCACGGCTGCCTTTCGCCGCATGTACCGCCAGCGGAACCTGGTGTTGCATGGCGGAATTACGAATGGCGTCGCTCTGCGGGCAAGCTTGCGGACGATCACCCCTCTGGTGGGAGCTGCCATGGACCGAATTGCACATGCCTGGTATGTTGACAGTTTGTCGCCTCTGGAATTGGCTGCCCGTGCGAGAATTGGTCTCGACACCGTCGGAGCCAAAGACGGACCCCAATGCATGGACCTTCCAGGGCGTTAGACGTGACCCTACCAACTTGAAAGTGGGTCTGACGAACACCTTCCAGCGGATGACGTCCCGCGCTACCCGATAGCGCCCGGCCGGGGGTCGCCTTTACGGCTACTGCGAGACCGGGCGCGGTTTGTTGTTTGGCGCGGGTCAATCCACGCCGGGAGCGCGATCCGGACGTGAAGATGGCTCGCACGCGGCGGCCTTGACCGCTACGTATACCTGGCGCCGGGGCAGTTGACCCCGCCTCACATCCCGGAGAAGGCGAAACCCGATGTTATCGTTCCTGTTGTCAGGATGATTCCTGTTGCGATAGGAGACGCGACAGTCAAGTGGTTGATTGTTCCACGACCCGCCGCGCAACACCGGTCAAGACCGCACTCCGCTGAGAGAATTTATAGCTCACCAGAAGGTGTTGACGCAAGCGCCAGGTGTCGCCGGTGGCGGCATGGGCGATCCAGGCCCGGACGCTGGTGCGGACATCCTGCCAGCCGATGCGGCCGGAAGAGAAGCGGCGTTGCAGGATGCCCATCCTCTGGCGGAAACGCATCACGTTGCCACGGACAAGGCGGGTGCGGGTGGGGAAGATGCGCCAGCCGAGGAAGGTGACGCCATCGGCGGCGTGGTAAATGCGGCTTTTGCCGCTGTGAATCTCCAGCCGCAGGCCGCAGAGGAAGCCGACGATCGCGGCGCGGGCTTCCCGCAGGTCCCGTTTGGATTCGGCGAAGACCAGGAAGTCGTCGCAATAGCGGATGTATTCCAAGGGGCGGAGTTCGCGGCGGATGTAATGGTCAAGGGGGTTGAGATAGACGTTGGCGAAGAACTGGGAGGTCTGGTTGCCCAGCGGCAGACCGCGGCGCCGCTCATACGGAGTGAACAGATCATCACCAGGGAAGTAGGCGATCACCTCGGCCTGCGGATTGGAGCCGGCGATGATTTTCGCGGCCAAATCCAGCGTCGGCCGGCACTTCACCGTGTGCGCCAGCACCTCCTGCAGGATGGCGTGATCGATTGCGGGAAAGTACTTCCGGATGTCACATTTCAGCACGTAGGGATAGCGGGCGCAGGCATGGCGGGCACGGGCAATGGCGGCGTGGGTGCCGAAGCCCTTCCGGCAGGCGAAGGAATCGTCCGTGAATCGGCGTTCGAACACAGGCTCAAGCACGCGGGTGAGCGCATGGTGCACGACGCGATCACGGAACGGGGCGGCGGAGATCAGCCGCGGCTTCGGCTCATAGATCATGAAGGTGCGGTATTCGCCGGGTGTGTATGTGCCATCCAGCAGTTGCTGGCGGAGAGTGTGGAGTTCCGGTTCCAGGTTGAGCAGAAATCGTGCGACATCGGGGCGCTTGCGTTTCCCGCGGGCGGCGGCGCGCGCGGCTTCCATCAGGTTTTCGAAGGCCGTGATTTGCGGCCAGAGGCCGCCCACGCGAATCATGCGCGCTTGCCCACTGAGCGGTACCAGCCGCCCACCATACGGCCGATCTCTTCCACTTCGCCGGTGGAGTAGCCGTAGGAGTCCGCGGTGATGATGTGTAAGTCCTTGGCAAGGCGAAGCAGGTAGCGGAGGGTGTTGGCTTTGAGTCCGGCTTTCTGGAGCAGACCGGCTTTATCTGAGGCGTAGGCGGATTGGACGAGGGACATCAACAGTTCCAGGCCGTTGGTGGTGAGTTCGCGTCCTAGGCTCATGCGGTAGGAACGGGGGAAACGTTCGACCTTGGGGTAGAGCCAGAGGACAAGGTCGTAGGCTTTGCCGACTACGACCGCGGGTTCTTGTTTTTGGGGGTCCGGCATATCCGGGAGAGCATAGCAAAATTCGAGGCCCGAAAAATTTTCGCGAGGGCTCCGCCCTCGACCCAGGCGTCTCTTTCTCTCGTCCTTCGAGAGTGTGTGGTTAAGGAATAAATTTTAAGAATTAAGGGATCACGTCCCGGAGAAGGCGAAACCCGAAGTTATCGTCCCTGTTGACAGGATGATCCCCGTAGCGATAGGAGACGCGACAGTGAAGAGGTTGAAAGACCCACGACCCGCCGCGCAACACCCTGTATTCTCCTTCGCCCGGGCCTTTTGGATCCTCACCAGGCGATTTCGCGTAGTAGCCTTCGGCGAACCAATCGGCGCACCAGTCCCAGACGTTGCCGAGCATGTCGTGGAGGTTCCATGCGTTGGGGGCTTTGTCTGCGGCGGGATGGGTGGAGTTGCCATTTTTCCGGAGCCGGTCCCAGTAGCCGGGGGAGTCCTTTCGCCACAACTCCGCCGAATCAATGCGTTTATTTCCGGAGTTGTCGGCGTACCAGGCGATGTCGTGGAGAGCTTTGCCGAGGTGACGATCGGTGGTTCCGGCGCGGGCGGCGTATTCCCATTCCGCTTCAGTGGGCAATCGCCCGCCCGCCCATTCGCAGTAAGCCTGTGCATCGTCCCAGGAGACATCGACCACCGGATGCCTGCCGGTTTGCTTCCAACTCGGCGGTTGCGGTTGCCTGTGCTTCGTGGCATCGACGAAACGCTGATACGCTTCGACGGTCACCGGGAATTGCATGAGCCAAAAGCCCTTCGTAATGCGCACACGGTGGCGGGGCTTCTCGTCATCCCTCGCATCATCGTCGCCGGGCGATGCGCCCATCTCAAATTCCCCGGGCGGAATCCAGACGTACGGCTGGCCATCGGGCCCGGTGCGCACCTCGCCTGGGATCGGCCCTGATTGAGACGCCGCGGCCAACGCTGTCTCCCGGATCAATCCCCGCAATCGCCTAGCGAAAGCCGCCAGTTCCGGGAAAACTTCCACTTCACCCGCCAACTGCCGGGTGATGCGCTGGAGCCGCTCAAACTCGATTCGATCCAATGCTCCACCCTCCAGGGCCTCGGCGATCTGGGCGGCCACCTGATCGCGGGTCTCGCTGTAATAGACCATCGCGCCCCACTGCTGCAGGCGAAGTTCCGCCGGGCTGAGTTTTTGCGCCATCGCCTGCAAATGGTGCAGCAACAGCCGCGCCACGCGCTCCATGCGATCGAGGCCGTAATTGCGGTGCAGTTCACCGAGCAGGAAATCGCGCGCGCCAGAGTCCATGGCCCAGGATTCGTAAGCGACGGGCCGGCAGAGGTTGGAGAGCAGCAGGTCGGCCTCGGCGATCCAGGGCGTCTCGGCGCCAAGGAACTGATCGCGCAGGTAATGGACGAGTTCGGGGGTCAGCACCAGGGGAATGGCGGCGTGCATGGCGAGGCGGCGGTGGGGTTCGCCGTATTGAGCAGTGAACCAATCCACTTCGGTGTGGCTCATTTCCCGTAACCTCGCAGCAGATCGACGGCGTGGCGGAAGCCCTCGTCATCCAGTTGGCGCATGGGGACGAATTGGGAGATGGCGGAGGCGGAGTTGCCGTTCCAGCGCTCGCGGGGTAGCGGATTGAGCCAGGCCATAAGCGGTGTATGGCGGCGGCAGGCGGTGACGAATTCATTGGTTGCGCGGACGCGCTGGGAGCGGTGGTGGCCGCGCGCGGCGCCGGCGTCGCTCACCACCAGGATGCTGGTATCGGGCTCGATGGCGGGAAGCAGCGGCCCGGCGGGACGGGTGAGATAACGGTCCAGGTAGAAGGCTTCGGGAAGATTGTGGAAATAGAAGACGGCCACTTCTTCGAGCGTGGGCTCGGCGGTGGCGGTGGCGGCCAGATCGCGGCAGAAGGAATGAAAGGGGGCCATGGAGCCGTTCATGTCGAGCAGCAGGGTGAGGCGGGCATGGTTGCGAACGCGGCGGGTGTAGGCGGGTTGGAGGAAGAAGCCATCGTGGACGGCGCGCGAGACGGTGGCGTCGAGGTCGAGGACATCGGCGGGGCCATCGGCGACGGGCCGGCGGAGGCGGCGCCAACCGTAGGCCATGGCGCGCTGGGTGATGGGCCAGTAGGTTTGGGGACGTTCTCCGAAGGGGAGAGCCGGGGCGGGCGGGGTTTTGACGGGAATGGGCGTGAGTTCCCCCTGGGTCCCGGCTGTGGGGGATGGCTGGACTGGTGGATCGGGGGTGGGTTGGGCTTCGGCTTGTGGCTGGCCGGGTCCTTCCGCCGGTCCGGTGCGGGGACGAGCGGTTTCCATGGACAGCAGTTCGAGCTGATACTGCTCTTCGGGGGAGTGGCAGAAGAGCAAACTGGCGAGTTTCTTCAGTCCGGGTTCGTCGTGGGCCCAGCCGAGTTCGAGGGCGCGGATGGCATCAAGCAGTTCGCCGATGCCGAGTTCGAAGCCGCGGCGGCGCAGAGTATAAAAGAGCGATGTGAGCCGCCGGACGGCGGCGTCATGCGAATTCATTGCGGCGCTGCCAGTCTTCACGGACCTTGAAAAGGAGTTCGGGGTATGGGAGGGGGCCGTCATCGGCGGCCTTGCCGTTGCGGAAGAGAGCGGTGAACCAGTCGATCATTTCGCTGGTGCCGGGCTTGCGGCGGAGGGTGGTGGCGGAGCGGAGTTTCAAGAAACGGCGAATCCACTTGCGAACCTCGCTCTCCTGGGGCTGCTGAGGGAAGTGTGCCGCCACAATGCGAAAAAGACCTTCTTCGCTTTCAGGGAACGGGAGGTAGTAATAGACGCAGCGGCGGAGGAACGGGGCCGGCAGATCGCCCTTTTCCTTGTTGCTGGTGATGATGACCAGGGGCGGGTGTTTGGCGGTGATGGATTCGCCGGTATAGGGGATGTCGAAGGTACGGGGCTTTTCGAGGACGGCGAGCAGGTCGTTGGGAAAATCGAGGTCGGCCTTGTCGATTTCGTCGATGAGGACCACTTCGCGCTGGTCTGCTTCGAAGGCTTCGCCCAAGGGGCCGAACTTACGGTAGTCCCTGGGGTTGGCGGGGTCGCGCTTGTCGGGTTTACGGCCGTGCTGGTCGAGGTGGACGTCATGAAGGCGGAGGATGGCGTCGTAGGTGTAGAGGCCGTCCTGGGCTTTGCTGGAGGAGCGCACCAGCCAGGGGCGGTATTTGGTGTTGAGTTCGAAGGCGACGTTGGCGGCGAGAGTGGTTTTGCCGCAGCCGGGCTCGCCTTCGAGGAGTAAGGGGCGTTCGAGGTCGAGGGCGAGGTTTACGGCGTCAATGAGTTCGCCAGTGGCGATGTAGGGATTGGGGGCGCCATCCTTTTTGCCGGTGTAACTTTTGGTCATAGGGTCCTTGGTGCGAGCTTCAGGAGTTCTTTTTGGATTAGCTCACGAACGGTGTTTGGCTGCCCCTTGGAGGAACTGCTGTAGATGGATTCGGCGAGTTTCGCGGTGGTGGCGGTGGTAGCGTTGGGGATCCTGGCTATTTTGTCCAGCCAGATCCAGATTTCCTCTTTGGTCCAGTTTCGCAGTTTCAACGGGAGGGTGCCGGGAACCGGCGACGGGTCTTCGAGGCAGATCGCGGCGGCGAAGCGGACGAAGTGATAATTCTCTGAAATCGCGGGCATCCTGGCAGCAAGCGGCGCCCAGAAGCTTTCGGTGAACCATTGGAAGAACGCGGCCTGGGGTTCCATGAGGTGGATTTCGATCAAAGCGGCATGCGAGCTTTGGCAGACTGCGCCGCAGATGCGATCGATGATGGAGGCGGCGTCGGGTTTGGAGCCGCAATGGGCTGAGAGTCTGCTGAGGACGGTGGCGATGGGGTCCTCAAGCGGGCTGATCTCCACTACCCAGGATGCCGGATTGTCCATGTGTTCATAGAGGTGTTGAAGGCACCAGCGGCCGCCACGGGTGTGGAAGTGCTGGATGGCAAACAGGACCGCGGTACATTCCTTGCGAGCCGGACTAAGATGCTTGTCGCAGGTTTTGCGGACATTGTCGAAATCGATCCTGTGAAATTCGCGCTCCCAGTGTTGGGTGTGCGGAGCGGGTGGGGCCAGTGAGGGCGACTTGTTGGACCGCCATTCGTTCACGATGCGTCCGAAGTCCTCGGCTACCTGTTTTAGCGCTGTGTCTTGATTGGACCATTCGTCAATCGCCGCGAGGCCAGCAGGGATCCGGTGGAGGTGGGCGTAGGGCGCGCCTTCGGTGACGCAGGGCTTCAGGTAGACGGGGATGACCTGGGCCTGGCCGGCATTGTGGCGCTCCATGGCACGGGTCATTTCGATGCCCCAGCAGTATTTGGAATCGTTGAAGCTGGCAGAGAGTTCGAGAATGATCAGGTCGGCGGATTCGAGTTTCTCTTTGATCTCTTTGTCCCAATCCTCGCCGCCTTTAATGATGCGGTCATCCCAGCGTTCGATCTTGCCGGTTTTCTCATAGATGGAAAGGTGCTTCCAGAGCCGGGCGTGCAGACCGGCGTCCTCATGGGAATAAGAAAAGAAGATGCGGAGCGGGTCCGGCATAGTACTCACATCGAACTTGCGAGTATACCCGATCGGCGGGAGTTTGTTCCAGTGTGTGGAGGCGAGGCGGTCCTTGAGCCATTCAAGCCCCAGGGTGACAGACCGCACAGGAGTCTATGCGGGCATCCCCCTGCTCATGCAACGGAACAGGCTCCAATGGCAGGGCGCGGCGGGCGCGGCCAATCTCATCGGCCATCTCGGCTTGGGTCACCGGGGACTCGATAATCAGCGGCACATCAGCCGGAATGCGGTGGGCGGCGGCTGGCATCGCCATGATAGAGAGCATCGAAAGCCGGTTATGCCGGTTGTTGGTGCTGACCTCACTGATGTGTACCTGGCGCAGGCGGGCGCCATGGTCACGGAGGATGAGGTATGACTCCGTCATGGTGGGGTCCACCTGCCGCACGTGCCCGATGTCGAAACAGAGTGACGCTTCGGGCAGTTGCTGAAAGATCAGATTAAGTTCCCTGGCGGTGCGCCCGATCGCCTTACGTTTATCCATGTTCTCCACGCACAGCAGGGACCCAAACCGGCGCCAGAGGGCGAAGGCGGTGATTGCATCGGGATGGATGACGATGGGCCAATTGCGCCATCGCTCCGCGAGGAGGCGTTCGCAAGCGGCTTGCTCGAACTCGGGCGTCATCTGGCTGGGGGCGTGAATGGAGATGTATTGGAAGCCGGTTAGGTCCAGGGAGTCCAAGGCGTCGAGCATGGGAAAAAGCTCGGGTTGGCGGAGGGCGGAGAGTTCGACGGCGGGGCAGCCGGCGGCACGAGTCATGGCGAGGCCGCGGCGGAAGTCCGCGTGGGCGAGGGCGCCGGTGGAGAAGCCGATTGGTCTCATTTAGAACACCCCGTAGTTTCTGGTCAGTTCGTCCAAACCGCTCTCCTTATCGAAGAAAAATTCCAACAAGCCGTCGCGAAAACGGTGGCTCAGTTGCCGGGCCTTCTGATAGGTTGGGTCCCGGTCGGCGTCGTCTTCGGGCAGTGTCTCCAAGTGCTCCCTCGTCCGGCCGTCCGCCAGTAGACCCAGGAATTCGTCATAAGCTCCCAGAATCTTATGCGCGGAGCCTGCCAGATGCGGGAACTGAAGTAGGACGCCAGCAGTAATTTCAAGCGGGGTTTGCCGGAAGATGTTCTCGAAATACTCTACGATGCGGGACTTTCCGTCGTCCGAATCGACCAACTTCTTCCACGTCTGTGCGTCGTGGTCGAGATGGCAGCGGTAGCAGGCGAGCAGACTCGATACGTAGATCATTTTGCGGGACATGCGAAGTTTGGCGGAGCGAATGGCCCACCCCTTGCCCGAGCGGTCTCTGAGCTTATAGGCAAAGTCAACAGCAATGGTTCGCCAGTAGCGCGCGAAATCGTTTTGCAGGAAGCGCGGAACACGGAACGGCGAACCACGCAAGAATCCGCGGTCTTCCAGGAGATAACGGCTGAGAATGCTGCGGATCACCCGTGCATAGGCGTCGTCCCTGCCGGCTGGCCGTGATTCCAGCAGCAGGAGGAGCCTGCGGGTGGTGTTCTGATTCGTGTCGTCCTGGCCACCGATCTGGTGAACCAAGTCGTGGCTGAAGACCATGACACCGAATGTGCCTTCCGCGCCGGTGTCCTTGGCGGCGATCAGTTTCACCTTCTGTGCGATCCGCCGGGCGAGACCGGCGTGCCAGGGATCGGCGGCGCCGTCGATCAGCAGGGTCCAATCGATATCGCTTCCCGCGGTGAACTCGCCTCGAGCCAGCGACCCGGAGACGACGATGCTGCTGTCATCGCGTTCGAATTCGGCAAACTCCGACAGCAGGCGCTGTTGCATCTCATCGGCCCGGCGGCGGGCTTCGCGCAGGTGGGCCCAATTCCCGTTGAGTTGGGATTCGAGTCTCTCCAGGGCGGTGCTCGCTGTCATTCTGGATTCCGGGAGTTCGATCAGGTTTCATTATGCCGCATGCCAGGGAGCGATGCTTCACTTGCAGGCAAGCGGAACTCCCTGCGAATTGATGCCGAAGGATGGCAACTCATGTTGCCAGGCAGAAGTGCCGCCCGAGGCGTTGCCGCGCGCCCCAGTTCTGGTGGAATCCAGCGAGACCCTGGAGATTATTGCGTCACCTCTTGCCGGGTCGGATGTAGGTTCCGCAGCCTAACGGAATGGGATGCGGAGTTTCGCAGCAGGAGGCAACTCTCATGAAATGCCGGGTTTGCGGGGGTTCGCAGGAACGCCGCGTCACCGATCTGCCATTCAAGATCTCCGACCGGACCATCGTGATCCTGAAGGCGCCAGCCGTGTGGCAGTGCCTTCAGTGCGCGGACACGGAATTGGAACAGACCACGATGCCGCGTGTGGAAGAACTGCTGGATTCCGTGAGCGACGCTGCCGAACTGGAAGTGATCCGCTTTGCGGCGTGACCGGAACAGAGGTGCGGCCGCGACGACGGCGTGAAGGTCGAACGCACGCCATAACCGCTCCGCAGCTTGAGGCCGGCAGCAGATCGCCCTGGCGATCCTGAAGCCGTCGCCGAACGCCGCGCTGCGAAGGGGGTTGGCGATCGAGAATCTGAGCGAACCGGCGCCCTATGCCGGGATGAGAAGCAGAGCGGGCAGCTTGCTAAACTCGAGCTTGTATCATGAACCGCTTTGACAGAATTACGTTCGCCGGGGATGTTCTGGGCGGACGTGCGTGCATCCGCGGGCTGCGCATCAGCGTCGCCCTGCTGGTGAATCTTGTCGCAAACGGAATGGCCGCGGGGGACATCCTGGATGAATACCCCGATCTGGAAGCGGAAGACATCCATCAAGCGCTGGCCTACGCGGCCGCGCTGGCGAATGAAGAGTTCCACCCGTTTACACCGACGGCCGCATGAAATTCCTGGCCGACATGGGTGTTTCGATGAGCAGTTTCGGCCCTGCGGCAACTCGGGCATGACGCCGTTCATCTAAGAGATCAGGGGCTCATGCGAATGGTGGACGCCGATATCGTGGAAAAGGCCCTGGCCGAAGGACGGGTGGTCCTTACGTTCGACCTTGACTTCGGGCTGGTTCATGTGATCGGGGAATGCCAGGAACAGCTTGGCGACGGCGCATTTGTGACGGTGGAAGATTACGGATATCGGGTGCGGCGCCTGCCGTTGAAATAGCTGCCACAATCGAACGATCAAACGAACAAGAGGAAGTAGCGGCCGAAGATACACCGCCGGACGCAGTTCGCGGCTGGCGAGGCGGAACGTGGTGACGAACCGGTGCGCGAGCGTGGACTGTGGCCTGCGGCGGGCAGTTGAGTCGTGCATCGCAACGTGTAGCCATTCGAACGCAGGAGAGCCGGCGCCCCCCCAAAAGCCCCTATTTCAGCGTCAGAATCCGAATCGCGGAAGCATGCGCAGCCGACCGGTAAACACGCTGCGTCGCCTTCTGAAAATCCTCCCGCCGCGCATTGTAGATATTCTCCACAAACTTCTGCGGATTGCGGTCCGCCAACGGAAACCACGTACTCTGCACCTGCACCATCACCCGATGCCCACGCCGGAAGTTGTGATAAACATCCGGCAACTCATACTCCAGTTTCTCGATCCGATTGGGAACAAACGGCTGCGGCTTCTCGAAGCTGTAGCGGAAGCGCCCGCGGAACAACTCACCGCGCACAAGCTGCTGGTACCCCCCCATCACCACCTTTTCCGGATTCGGATCCGGGTTGGGATAATCGTCCGGGTAAACATCGATCAGCTTCACCACAAAATCGGAATCCGTACCCGTGGTGGAAAGATGCAGCGACGCGGCAATTGGCCCTGAAACAATGAGATCCTCCTCCAGCGGCGCGGTCTGATAGACCAGCACGTCGGGGCGCATGGAGGCGAACCGCTGATCGTCCAGCATGTGCTCCACCGTCATATCCTTGACAATGGAAGGCGTGAAGGGCACGGGCTTCTGCGGATCGCTTACATACTCATCGAAGGAGTTACTGGGCGCGCGCGGCGGCTCATACTCCAACTTGCCCTCGGCATGGAAATAGAGCGTCCTGGCGGCCGCCTGCTTCGGGGGCCAGGCATCGAACTTACGCCACTGGTTTGACCCGGTCTCGAACATATAGGCTTTGGCCAGCTTCACATCGGCCTTATCCTTAAGATGGCGCATGAAGAACGGAAATTCGATCTCATCGCGGTAATGTTCGCCGGTATTGGCGTTAAACTTCACGTGACCCAGCGCTTCGCCCTTTTTCCTGCCCCACTGGCCATGCGACCACGGCCCCATCACCAGCAGGTTCTGCGCCGCCGTACCGGCCTTTTCAATCGCCTGGTAGAGACGCAGCGCGCCAAACAGATCCTCGGCGTCGAACCAGCCGCCCACCGTCATCATGGCCGGCTTCATGCGGTTGGCGCCGCGGCGCAGGTCGCGCTCCTTCCAATAATCGTCGTAGTTGGGGTGCTGGATAAACTCGTTCCAGTAGGCCACGCGGTTCTTGAAATACTTCTCATTGAGGTTCACCAGCGGCCCGACACCGAGAAAGAACTCGTAGCCGTTGACATAATCGGGCGCGATGGATTCGGCGGATTTCGTGGTGGGCTCCGGGCGCGCCAATCCGAAGGAGTTATAGAAACGGAAGAAATGCGGCATGTAGAAAGCGCCGTTGTGATGGAAGTCGTCGCCCACGAACCAATCGGTGACGGGCGCCTGCGGCGAGGAAGCCTTCAGCGCGGGGTGCGCGTCAATGGCTCCCATGGCGGCGTAGAAGCCGGGGTAGGAGATGCCCCAGATCCCCACGCGCCCGTTGTTGAGGGGCACGTTCTTCACCAGCCAATCGATGGTGTCATAGGTGTCGCTCGATTCATCGACGTCCTGTGGCCCCTTCTTATTGGGGAGGAAGGGCCGCACGTTCACATACTCTCCTTCGGACATGTAGCGGCCGCGCACGTCCTGGAAGACGAAGATGAAGCCCTCCTTGATGAATTTGGCGGACTTGGAGAAGTCCTTGGGGTAGTTGTCCGCGCCGTAGGGGCCCACCTTATAGGGAGTGCGGGTGAGCAGGATGGGATAGGTCTTCGAATCATCCTTGGGCACATAGACGGCGGTGAACAGGCGCTTGCCGTCGCGCATGGCGATGCGGTGTTCGTACTTGGTGTAGTGCGCCTTGATGTCTTCGGACTGGTCCTTGATCTCCGGCTGCGCCGCGGCGGTGGCCACCAGGAGTGGCAGGGTCAAAAGGAATCGCATATGGTGCATGGTATCGTGACTCGTATATGCGACGAGCGGGACTGATAACCTTCATCGCCGTGGCCGCGGCCTGGTGTGAAGTGCCCACCATGCGGGAGCATTTCGGCTACACGCCGGGCGACGACTATAAGCTGGCCGATTACGGCGAGGTGACGGGCTACTTCCGCAAGCTGGCGGCGGCATCGGACCGCATGAAGCTGGTGGAGTTCGGGAAATCGGCGATGGGCAAGCCGATGCTGGTGGCGTTTATCTCCTCGCCCCAGAACCTGGCAAAGCTGGATGCCTACCGCGAGATCAACCGCAGGCTGGCGCTGGGAGAGGCTACCCCGGAAGAGGCGCGGCGGCTAAGCAGGGAGGGCAAGGCGATTGTGTGGATCGATTCGGGCCTGCATGCCAGCGAAGTGGCTCCCGTGCAACAGGCGCCGCACCTGGCCTACCGGATGTTGACGGACGATTCAGACGAAGTGCGGCGGATCCGGGAGAACGTGATCCTGATGCAGGTGCCGGTGATCAATCCCGATGGTCTGGACTGGATCGCGCACTGGTACAGCAGGAACGTGAAGACGCCGTATGAACTGGCGCCGCTGCCGCACCTGTATCAGAAGTATGCGGGGCACGACAACAACCGCGACTACTTCATGCTGAACCTGGAGGAGACGCGGCACGTGGCGCGGCTGCTGTTCCGCGAATGGTATCCGCACGTGGTGTACAACCAGCATCAGCAGCCGGCGTTCCCGGCGCGAATCTTCGTTCCGCCCTACGCCGAGCCGCTGAATCCGCACATCCCGGCGGCGGTGATGGAGGGGATCAACCTGATCGGATCGGCGATGAAGGAACGCTTCGCGCAGGAGAACAAGCCGGGCGTGCTGTCCTATTTTGGCTTTGACGGATGGTGGAACGGAGGGCTGCGGTCGGCGCCGGCGTTCCATAACATGCATGGGATCCTCACCGAGACGGCGGCCCGCGGATACGCCACGCCGCGCGAGTACCGGAAGAACGATCTGCCGGAGCGGTTCAGCAATGGCATGCCGGCGGGAGAGCCATCGATCTTTTATCAGCGCCCGTGGCAGGGTGGTATGTGGAGGCTACGCGACGCCATTGAATATATGCTGACGGCGGACTTCGCCATTCTGGATCTGGCCGCCAGCCGCTCCCCGCAGTTCCTGTATAAGGCGTGGGAGATGGCGCGCCAGAACATTGAGATGGGTAAGGCGGGCAAGCCCTATGCCTACGTGGTGCCGGCGGATCAGAGGGACCGCTATTCGGCGGTGGAGATGCTGCGGCGGCTGCAGATGTCCGGGCTGGTGGTGGAGCGGGCTCGGCGCAAGTTTCGCGCCGAGGGCAAGGAGTACGCCGCAGGTTCGTGGATTCTGCCGGCGGCGCAGCCTTTCCGAGCGCACCTGGCGGATCTGATGGAGCCGCAGAAGTACCCGCAGATCCGCAGCGGGCAGAGCGGGCCCACCAAGCGGCCCTATGACGTGGCGGGCTGGACGCTGCCGATGCTGATGGGCGTGGCGGCGGAAAGGCTGAACGACACCTTTCAAGCCGAGTTGGAGCCGGCGGGCGAGTTGCAGCCGGGAGAGCCTTCATTCGACCGGCGCGACAATTCGTCGTACCTCAGGCTGGCGGAGCTTTTGAAAAAGGATACGAAAGTCCGATGGGCCGGCGATGGCACGATGGTGGTGACGGGAGATGCGTTCGCGAAGGCGGCGTGGGAGTTGCGCGCGCCACGGGTGGCGTTATATGAGCCCTACACCGCCAACATGGACACGGGGTGGACACAATGGGTGCTGGATACGTTCCGCGTGCCCTACACGGTGGTGCGCAATGAAGATCTGCAGAAAGGCGATCTGCGCGCGCGGTTCGATACGGTGATTCTTGCCTCGCAGGGCGCGGCGTCCATCCTGCATGGGACGCGGGAGGGCGAAGCGTTGTCGCGAAGGTCAGGGGATGCGCCGGGCGTGGTGCAGCGGCCGGAATATGCGGGCGGCATCGGGCTGAGCGGATTAGGAGCAGTGGATGCGTTTGTCCGCAATGGCGGCAGCCTCATCGCGTTTGACGCGGCCACCGATCTGCCGGTGCAGTTCTTTCCGCTGCCGGTTGCGGCGCGGATACGGACCAGGGGTGACGACGACACGGCGGCTGGCGGTTACTACTGTCCGGGATCGATACTGCGGGTGACGGTGGATACCTCGCACCCGGTGGCGTTCGGAATGCCGAGGGAGGCGCTGGTGTTTTCGAGCGGGGGCCAGGCGTGGGATGTGAACCTGCTGGCCGAGTACAACAAGGGAGACCGGGAGGTGAAGACCGTGGCCCGCTATGCCGCTTCAAACGTGCTGGCTTCGGGATGGCTTTCCGGGGAGAAGACGGTGCAGGGCAAGCCGATCCTGATGGACGCGCGGCATGGCCAGGGGCATGTATACCTGTTTGGATTCCGGCCGCAGTTTCGCGGGCAGACGTTCGGCACGTTTAAGCTGGTGTTGAACGCGATTTACCTGGCCTCGGCACGGAGGCTTTGAACTGGAGTGGACAAGGATATGTCGAGACTTTTCGATTCGCCTGAAATGGCGTTGGGATATGCGCGATCGCGGCCCCCGATGCACGCCCCGATTCTGGAGCTGGTGCGGGAGCACCTCAAGCTGAACGCACCCGTTGCGGAGGCATTGGACGTGGGGTGTGGCGCGGGGCTTTCCACGGCTCCGCTGGCCGCCATTGCGAAGCATCGCACGGGAGTGGAGCCGTTCGAATCGATGCTGCGGCATGCGTCGGCAATTGCGCCCGGCGCGGACTTCACGGTGGGGCAGGCCGAGGCGCTGCCGGTGCGGTCAGAATCCATCGATCTGTGTACGGCGGCCGGCTCACTGCCCTTCACCGACGTTCCTTACGCGTTAGTCGAACTTCGCAGGGTGCTGCGGCGGGGAGGAACGCTGGTAATCTATGACTTCCGCCAGGGCTGCGACTTCCGCGACAATGACCGGCTTACGATGTGGCACGCCGAGTTCAAGCGGCGCTATCCGCCTCCGCCATCGAAGGGATTCGACGTTGAGGCACTGCCTCTGGCGGCAAACGGATTTTACCTGGCTGCCTACCGGCCCTTCGAGATCGGCCTGACTTTGTCCCCGGATTTTTACCTCAACTACGCCATGACGGAAACCAACGTGGCCGCCGCGACAGCCCGGGGCATAGCGGAGCAGGAGATCCGCACATGGTGCCGGGAGAGCCTGGCCGGTGTCTTCGGCGGAGAACCCAGGGAGGTGGTGTTTAAAGGGTACGCCGCTTACGCGGTCTGACGGGGCCTATTTTGCCTCCCAGCGCTCACCGAAGAATCCGCCGGCAGCGGCTTTGCCGGGCCAGCGGCCATCGGCCTCCACGCGGGCATCGATGAAGGCCCAGTCCGGCAGTTTTGCGATCTGGCGGGCGTTGTTCAGGTAGTCGTACTCGCGGAAGGTGAATCCGCTGTTCACCACCACATAGCGGCGCGGATTGAGCGGATTGGGGTATACCAGAACCGGGTAATGCGTGGCGGCGTCGAACTGATTGGCGCCCAGCGTGACACCGTTCGCGCTCCATTTCACGGGCAGTTGTCCGGCAACGCGGCCGAGGAGGGTGTTACTCGTGGGATCGCCCCAGAGTACAAGATTCGATGAGGCGATATCCTCGTCAGTTACTTCGCTGTCTTTCTTCACGCGGGCGTCGCCGCGGAACTGGCGGCGCCACTCGGTAACGGCGCGCTTCATCTCCGCCTCGATGCGCCGGCCGGCGGCGCCCGAAAGTGTGCCCGAGGGCATCACAAAGAGGAAGCGGCTCATGAAGGCGTCGTCAATGGGGCCCTGCAGGCCGTGGCGTTTGGCCAGCCCTTCGAAACCGGCCGTCTTTGTTGCCTGCCACTTGCCACCTTCGCGGCGGAAGTGGGCGCGCCAGGAGCGATCCGACATCGGCCCGGGCGTTTCGATCGTTGCGCCGTCCAGCGTCACCGCGATTTTGCCCGCGGGAGTAAGCGGACAGCCGCCGGGGCCGAAATCGAGGGTGAGCGCGGAGACGTTTTTCGTGGCCACGCGCACGGCCTTTGCGCCGTCGAGTTCTGCGTTGACCACGGCTTTCTCCCAATGCTGTTCCAACCCGTCCACCACCACCCATTTCATACGGTTATAGCGCAGGGTGTAAGTGGTGAACTTTACCGCCGCCGGCCAGGCGTCCCTGCCTCGCGCGGCGATGGCGTCAATCCGGCGGTCGATCTCAATCTTGGAATCCGGATGATAGCGGTGGGCGGTCTTGGGACCGATGATATGCGTCATGCGCATGCCCTCGGCGTTCAGGTGTTTCTCCATGATATCGGCGGCCTGTTTCTGGCGGTCGATTTCACCGGAGTAAGCCACCAGCGGCAGATTGAAGAAGTTCAGCGCGTACTCAGTGGCATCGTACATGCGCCAGAGTTTCTGTTCCCACCAGTTGGGCTTGACGGCTTCGTTCTGAAACACCTTCAGGAAGTCGGCGGTTTCGCTGAAGCCCGCGCCCGGAGCGGCGGCGGCCCAACGGCCGGCATGGTGCGCGGCAATGTGCCAGGCGGCGGCGCCACCCATGCTGAATCCTCGCATGACAAGGCGGTCGTCATCGATGCGGTAATGGCGGCGCACGTCGCGCAGGGCTTCGAAAAGGTCCACCTCGCCGGCGAACTTATTGGCGTTGCAGTATCGGCCGTAGAGGTGCAGTACGATGGCATCGCGGGGTGTGAACTCACCGGGGCGGGATTGCCGCTCAGTAAGGAAATTCACCTCGCTCAGCATTTCGCTGCGGCCGTGGAACCAGGCATCCAGACGCCATTGACGCGAAGACTTCGGATCCCAATCGGCTGGGATGACCAACCCATAGGGCTGAATGGAATCGTCGATGCGGGAGCGGTAGCCGCGCACCACCAGTCCGGTGGCACGGGTCCAGGGGGCATCGCCGCGCCGCAGGGCCGCCGCCCGTTCCATCCCCTGCCGCAGCAGTTCGCGCGCCTTTCCGAATTCGTCGGGCCTGAAGAATTCGTTGTAAGTAAGCGCGTAGCGGACGGCTTCGCGGAAGATGAGTACGTCGGGAGCCAGGTCATGATCGCCCAGCTTCGCGATCGCGGCGCTAAGTTCCTTCAGCCCGTTTTCGAGAGCGGCCTTGTCGGCATCGGGGACGGGGACACCCGGGGGAGGCACAGGCCGGTCGGCGGCCCCCATCATGCCAGCGAGAACCAGGACCAGCAACGTCATCTTCATATGCGGTGAAAGCCTTTCAAAATGTCGCGAATGCCATAGCGCAGCGCCACCGGCCGCCCGTGCGGGCAGGACATGGGATACTCGGTTTTCGCCAGTTCGGCCAACAGCCATTCAATCTTACTGGAATCCAGGCGCATGTTGATCTTGATGGCGGCGCGGCAGGCGATGGAAGCGGCCATGGCGCGCCGCACATCTTCGAGCGAAACGCGGCGCAGCTCGCTTTCGGCGATCTCCAGGATTTCAAACACCAGCTTTTCGGCCTCGGCCGCTGTCACCGCGGCGGGCGCGGTCTTCACGGCCACCGTCCGGCCGCCGTAGAGTTCGGTTTCAAAACCGACGGCCGCCAGTTCAGAGGCGATCCGCTCGTATTCAATCAGTTGACCGGGAGTAAGTTCCAACATCAGGGGCATCAGAAGCTGCTGCACCTGAACGCCGCCGCGGGCGCGCTCGCGCAGCACTTTCTCAAACAGGATGCGCTCATGGGCCACGTGCTGGTCAATGATCCACAACCCGTCCCGGCTGGCGGCGATGATGAAGGAATCCTGTAACTGCCCGAGCGGGCGTAAGTCGCGCAGAACCTCCATCGAAGCCGGCGCGTCCAACTCGGCTTCCAGGGGGAAACCACCGTGCGTATCGGGTACACGCAGGCGCAGTGGTTCGGCACGGATGCCTGCCTCCACTGGCGGCGCGGCGCTGAAATCCAACCGGGGCGCCTCGGCTTGCGGCGGCTTCAATGTGAAGTCGGGGAGCGCGGCCTCCTGCTCCGCCGTCAGCGGCTTGAGCGCATCCAATACGGACGCATCCATCTGTTCGTTCTCGATCCGCTGGGTGAAATCGGAGTACGGAAGCTGTGCGGCCTGCTGCGGCGCCTCGTGTATGGGCACGGAGGAAACCGGCCGGTTGCGGGTGAGCGCCTCGCGGATGGAATCGCGCACGAAGTCATGAACGAAGGTGCCGCGTTTGAATCGCACCTCGGTCTTCGATGGGTGAACGTTGACGTCCACTTCCTCGGCCGCGCACTCCAGAAACAACAGGGCGAAGGGAAACGCCGCCGAGGGAATCAGATTGTGATAAGCCGAAGAGAGTGCGTGCAGCAGCAGCCGGTCCCGTATCAGACGGCGGTTTACGAATAAGTAGATGGAGTTACGATTGGTCTTCTGCACCTGCGGCCGCGAGACGAACCCGCGAAGAGTGTAGGAAACCGCGGGCGTCTCCTCGCCGTCGCTATCCACCGATCCCGCAATTTCGCGCCGCAGCCCGCCAATCTCGATCAGATCTTCCAGGCTCCGGCTGCCGAAAATCTGGAACACCCGCTCACGCAGCGATTCCACGGGCGTCACGCGCAGCAGTTCGGCGTTATGATGCCGCAGTTCGAAGGCCTTTTCCGGCTGCGCCAGCGAATAGTGGGTCACCAGCGAGGCAATGTGCGCAAGCTCGGTCTGCTCCGATCGCAGGAACTTACGGCGCGCGGGAACATTGAAGAACAGGTCGCGGACAGTCACCGTAGTGCCGGGCGCGCGGGCCGTGTCTTCGTACTTGAAAATCTTTCCGCCGGAGATTTCGATGAGGCTGCCCAGTTGTTCATCGCCGGAGCGGGTTTCGAGGCTCAGCCTTGAGACCGAGGCGATCGAGGGCAGCGCTTCTCCCCGGAACCCAAGCGTGGCGATGGAAAACAGGTCGCTGGTGGTGCGCAGCTTCGATGTGGCGTGGCGCTCAAAGGCCAGCAGCGCGTCGTCCTTGAGCATTCCGATACCATTGTCGACAATGCGCATCAGGCGGCGCCCGCCGGCTTCGATATCGATGCGGATGTCGGTGGCGCCGGCGTCAAGGGAATTTTCCAGCAGTTCCTTGATCACCGAAGCCGGGCGCTCCACCACCTCGCCGGCGGCGATCTTGTTCGCCAGATCGTCAGAGAGGACTTGGATGCGCCCCATTTCTTGTGACAGGCCGCGCGGCCTGTCCTTATTGGATCACAACTCCGCGCTCATTCAGCAATTCACCGGTGCGCTGCAGCAGTTGCAGCAGATTCCGCCGGTAGTTGATGGATTCACGCACCATGTTCGATTCGGCCTGGGTAAGGTCCAACTGCGCCTGCAGGACGAAGAAGATCACCGTGGTGCCGAGTTCGTACTTCTTCTGTTCGGCATCGACGCGCTTTTGCGCAAAGTCCCGGGCGATCTGCGCCAGCTTCACCGAAGCCCGGCTCGCCTCCACGTTGTTGATGGCGTTGAGCACTTCCAGGCGCACGGTCTGCTCAGTGGAGCGGACCTGAAGCATGTCACGGCGTTTGCGGATGGTGGCGTCGGCGAAGTCGGCCGCGCCACGCCGGTTGCGCAGCGGCAGGTTCAGTGTGAGCGACATATTGTAGATCGGGAAGCCGAACCCGAACATCTGGTCGAATGCGTCGGTCACGCCGCCGGGCACTGGAGCCAGCGTGGCGCCGGTGAGCGCGTTCCCCTGGCGGGGAAAGAAGGTCCCGCCGCGCCCGGTTGACGTGTAGCCGCCACCCAGCCGGAAATCCGGCCGCAGTGCGTCGCGCGCGCCGGTGATGTTCAAATCGTCGACATCAAGCTGTTGCAACGCGGCACGGAAGTCCGGCCGAAGTTGCATGGCGCGCTGCACAAGGCCTTCCTTGTCGAATTCGGAGTCGTCAGTGGGAGGATTCACCGGCTCGGTCAGGACAATCGGCAGCTTGCGGATGTCGGGATCGAGATCGATGGACGCCTGCCGCCGGATCACCTCCTCCAACTGCGCCAGCCGGTAACGGGCCTGGGTTACCTGGAATTCCGCGGTGGCGTATTGCTGCTGCGGCTGGTAGATATCGAGGGCGGAGATGGCGCCGAGTTCCAATTCCTTCTGCGACCGGTCGAGGGCGGCCTTGGTCAACTGAAGAAAGTTCTCCTGGACGCGCAGGTTCTCGCGCGCTTCCACCACGTTCCAGTAAGCGCCTTCCGCCGTGGCCAGCAGCCTCAGTATCTGGTCGGAAGTATTGAACTGCTGTACCTTCAACTGGCTGCGCGCCACCGAGATGGGCAACATGTTGATCTGCCTGCCGCGGCCGCGCAGCAGGGGCTGACTGAAGCGGAAGTTCAACTGGGTATTGAAGGACGGGTTGAAGGTCTGGAACTGGCTGTTGGTGGATGACTTTGAGCCGTTGAATCCCACGTTGATCTGCGTACCGGTAGGAAGCAACTGCTGATAGCCAAACTGCCACGGCTGGTTGAGCGTGGAGACCGTATTGGCGCCGGCCAGCACGTCGGAAGCCTGTGTATTGGACCGCGTGGCGGTGAACTGATTCACCATAAGCGGATCGAAGATGCCGAACTGCCGGGTGATGTTATTCTTCGGGATCTCCAGATTGAGGCGCTGGATCTCCAGGTCCGTGTTATTGGCAAGAACCAGGTCGAGATAGTTGCGGAGTGAGAGTTCCAATTTGTCTCCGGCCACGAAATCGGCCAGCCGCACAGGTTCGCGAAGCTGGTATCGCGGCACTTCGGGCCCCATGATTTCACGGAAATAAGCTGAATTCGGGAACTTCGGTGAATCCCAGAACTTCGAGGTATCGCCCTGCTGCGCCATCATGGGAAGTGCGCCAGTCAACGCGGCGCACCAAACGTACAGTCTCATTCGAGTCATTCCCTTTTCGATAAAAATTCCCAATCTTATTATTCGTAGCGGATCGCTTCAATTGGATCCAGTTTCGCGGCCTGCACGGCGGGGTAAATTCCGAATAGCAGTCCAATGCCAACCGATACGCCGAAAGCAACCGCGATGGAGGCCGTCGTGACTACGGTCGACCAGCCGGCCGCCGCGGCGATGATGCGGGACAAAGTAAAGCCGAACGCGATCCCGATCAAACCGCCGAGAATCGAGATCAGCACCGCCTCGGTCAGGAACTGCCGTACGATGTCGGCCTGGCGGGCGCCAATCGCGCGCCGGATGCCGATTTCCCGGGTTCGTTCCAACACCGTCGCCAGCATGATGTTCATGATGCCGATTCCGCCCACCAGCAGCGAAATGCCCGCGATGCAAATCATGACGATCGAGAAGATCGCCTGCGTGCGGCGGCGCTGCTCCAGCAACCCGGCCGGTACGGTGACAGTGAAGTCGCCCGCATCCTTGTGCGTCGCGGCCAGAATCGCGCTCACCACGTTGGCCGTTTCCACCGAATCCGAGTCACCCTTCACCTTGATGTAGATACCGTCGATTTCATCCTTCAGATAGCTGTTATTGTCTTCAAACCGCCGCATCACGGTGTTCAGCGGCGCGATCACCAGATTGTTCCGGTTGATCACTTCCAGCCCTTCCACTTCCGAATCGGCCGTGGCCTGCTGAGCCAGCACTCCCACCACCTGCAGCCAGTTGTCGTTGATCTTTACGTGCTTGCCGACGGCGGTTTCGTAGCCAAGCAGGTTCACCTTTGCCGCCTCGCCCAGCACACATACCGATGCCGAAGTGGCATTGTCCTGCTCATTGAACCAGCGGCCTTCCACCACTCGCAGGGAGTTGATCTGCAGGTAATTCGGTTCCACGCCGATGAGCACCGGCGGCTCAGAAACGGACTTGGGAAGCACTTTGGAAGGCTTGAACCGCTTGCGTGGCGTCAGCGCCTCAATGCCCTGAACGTTTTCGGCGATGGCGCGGAAATCCCGGAACGTGAGGCCGGGTGAGATCTGGCGCCGCGCCTGCAGTTCATTGCGGTCCACTGCTTCCTTGGCTTCAATGATGATGTTGTTCACGCCCAGCAGATCGATGTAGGAGATCATCTCCTTCTCGACGCCCGCCGTGATGGCGAGCATGGCGACAACCGCTCCCACTCCGAAGATCATGCCAAGCATGGTCAACAGGCTGCGCAGCTTGTGCACAAACAGGCTCGCAAGCCCCATCTGAATTTCGGGCAGTACGCCGGATAAAGTCATTGCTACTTCTTGCCTCCCATCGGTATGGCGCCCATCGCGCCGCCCTTGGACTCGGCTTTCTTGTTGGCGCCTGGTTTAGCGAGCGGGTCGGCCATGGCTACAACGTCGCCGGCCTTCAAGCCGTTTTCAATCACCACGGTCGATTCCGTCCGTTTGCCGATCGAGACGGGCCGTTCTTCGAATTTCTCCCCAACCTTCAGGTAGACAAAACGCTTGCCATCGCGTTCAAACAGCGCCTGGGCGGGGATGTGAATCGCATCCGGTATCTTTTCGACGATGATTTCCACGTCGGCCAGCATGCCAGGCCGCAAGAGAACGTCCAGGCCTTTGGATTCCTCGGGAGGAGGAGGCAGTTTCGCGCTGTCGAGTTCGGCCTGCGAAAAGCGTCCGCCGCCGCCAAGCATCGCGACAGCCCCACCGCCCCCCGCTCCCGCGCCCGCTCCACGCCGGCGGCCGCCGCCTGCGCCCTGTGCGCCTTCGCCGCCGCCTTCGCCGCGAGCCGCACGTTCACCACCGCCTGCGCCAGGCCGTGCTCCGCCTGCCGGAGCCTGAATGCCCAGCTTCTTCATCTCTTCCTGCATCTTCTTCTGGAAGTCGGCGCGCTCCTGTTCGGTCATCTCGGCCGGGCTCTTGCCGCCGGAAACACGCTGGAACACTTCCCTCATCTTGGTGCGCTGTTCGTCGGTCAGGTTCGCGCCGCCAAATGCGCCGCCACCACCGCCCGCGCCGCCACCCGGTCTGGTGAAGCCAATGCGGGGGCCGCCCTGGCCACCACCGGCGCCGCCCTGGCCGCCAAAACCACCGCCCGGCCCACCAGGACCGCCCGCCGCAGCCATCGCACCGCCCGCTCCGCCAAATCCGCCACCACCAGCGCCACCAGCGCCCCCCGGGCCGCCGGCCATCGCCATCCCGCCGCCCGCGCCCATGGGACCGCCACCACCGAAAGCGAAGGGGTTCGCCGAGACGCCCTTCTTGCGATTTGCCTCCGCGGTAGCCATCAGCCGGTCGATCTGTTCCTTGTCCGCACCAAGCGCCGACAGCAACTGCCGCATGTCGATGGAAAACACAACGTCAAATTTCTTGGCCGGGTCAGAGGAGAACACGTTCGCGCTCGCAGTGCCGGACATATTCTTGATCTTGCCGCGCAGCCGCGCCTCCGGCAGCGCATCCAGTTGCACGATCACTTCCTGATCTTCTTTCAGGTTGGCGCGGTCGAGTTCGCCAACGCGGCTGATCACTTCCAGTTCGGAAAGGTCCAGCACGTCGGCCACCGGGATGCCGGGCTGCACCTGGTCACCTTCACGAATATCGGGAATCTGCATGCCCGGGAAGAAAAAGCCTCCGCTGCGATTCTGACGTATCGCCACCAGGCCGGAGATAGGCGATAGCACCTTCACCTGCATCAGGCGCGCTTTCTCGCGCTGCAACTCCACCACCGCCTTGTTGCGCCGCTCCTGCAATACCGCCAGTTCGGCTTCCGCCTGCAGCAGCCTGGACTTGATGTCGCTCTCCAACTGCTTCAGCCGGCGCCGCGCCTCCTCCTGGTTGAGCAGGTTCTTTTTCGCGTCAATGGCCGAGAGCAATTCGTTGCGCTTCACTTCCAGTTCCGCCCGGCGAACCGAATACCGGGTCCGCAACAATTCCACCTGGTCCTGGTTGTTGCGGATGGCCAGGTCGGCCTTGGCTTTCTTGATCTGTTCGTCCACCTGATCCAGTTCGAGCTGCTTTTCCTCAATTCGGGCCAGCAGTTCGGAATCGTCAAATTCGACAATCAGATCCTTTTCGCGCGCCACCGCGCCGAGCGCCGCCATTTGCGTCACCTGCACCGTGCCGAACAGATTCGGCGCCGTGAGAGTCACCGAACGGACCGCCCTTAGTTCGCCGCGCGAATAGGTGCGCACCATCACGTCGCCCTTGCGGACGCGCGTGGTGGCCACCTGCTGCTGACGGCTGGGCAGACTTTGAAAGTACTTGTATCCCTGCCACGCGGCGCCAGCCACGATTGCCACCAGAATCAACCGGAACAGAATTTTTTTCACCATCGTCGCTGATCTCCGCGCGCTTATAACTTCTTGGCCCGCTTGGCGGCTTCCACCGGGTTCTCGAGAGCCACTGACTCGCCTTCTTTGACGCCGCTGATCACCACCATGTCGGTCTCATTGCGCTTGCCAACCTCAATGGGACGAATGACGAAGTTCTGCCCGCGCTGCACGTAGACGGCGGGTTTGCCGTTCACCGTGAAGCTCGCCCGCAGAGGAATCAGCAGCGTATTGGCCTCGCTTTCAATCACCACCTCGGCCGAGGCGCTCATGCCCGGACGCAGCCGGGGATCCACCGCCTTCAGCGTCGCCCTGGCTGGAAAGCTCTTTTCGCTCAGACCCATGCCGCGGTAGATGACCTGCGCGATGGGGCTGATCCAGTCCAGTTCCGCCACCAGTTCCTTGTCTGGAATCGCATCCACACTGATGCGGATCTGTTGGCCCAGCCGCAGCCGGCCGCGGTCCACCTCATCCAGCTTCAATTCGATGCGCATCTTCGAAAGGTCAGGGATTTCCGCGATCGCCGCACCCGTCCAGGCCCGGTCTCCTTCTTTGAATCCGGGAGGCGAGGAGCCGAACGAACCCTGGCTGCGGAAGTTGGGCAGTATGTTCACGATTCCGTCTGTCGGCGCCCGCAGCACCATTTTCGAAAGATAACCGCGCGTACGTTCCATGTCCCGCACCGCTTTGTCCTTCTTGTGGTCCAGGCGCTTCAGGTCGGCATTCTGCGACACTTCATGGCTCTTGATGGTGGTCTTCACCTGGCCCAGTTCGCCGCCCGAAATACCCACGTCGATGCGATTCTTGGCGCCTTCGATTTCAGATACCACTTCCGCCTTGGAAGCCTCCAGCTTGGCCCGCTCGAGGTTATACTCGGCGGTCATCAAATTCATGTTGTCGCTCTCGTCGACGATCTTGTGCTGCGCCTTGGTCTGCACCACTTCGCTGTCCACGGTGCGCAGCGAAGTCTGACGTTCGATGAGTTGCTGCTCCTGGCTGGCCGCGTCGAACTCCACCACCACTTCCCCGCGGCGAATCGGCTTGCCGGATTCGGCCAGTTTTACGATGCGCACTTCTGGAACCTGCGGCGCCGTCAGCATGGCCGAATTGACGGCCTTGATTTCGCCGCGCGTCTTCACCGCGATGACAAACTCCGCCTTGCGCACTTTGGCGACCGGAACTTCCACCTTGGTAGCCGACGCCTGGTAACGGTTGTAGGCGTAGTATCCTCCACCTGCCGCGATGGCAAGGAACACGCCCCATCCGATGATCCGGTTGCGGCGCTTTCCTACCTGGCCCAGTCTCTGCTTCGGTTTTACGTCTTTTGACATCGCATCATCCTCTCGGCGGCTGCTTGCGCCAGGTTTCCGCGGTTTTGGCGGGTGCGGAAGGTCCGGTATTTGGCTTGTCCTCGGCCACCGTGTCGCCGGGCTTCAGGCCGCGGCGCACGGACACGGACACGAAGTTGGCTCGCCCTAACTCCACATCCCTTCGCTGCCAGCCGTTGGCCGCTTGCACGAAGACGTAGGGTTTGCCGTCGCTGTCCCTGAAGATGGAAGAGATCGGCGCGATTGCCTGGGCCTGCTCCTCGCCCACGATCACATCAGCGCTTACCGAAAGATCCGGAATCACACGCGGGTCCATGCCGTCAAGCTTGATGACCACCGGAATCTCTTTCAGGAAGCTGGCGCGGGCGCTGAAGGAGTTGCGCGGCATCGCCGCGATCGAGTAGACATGCCCGGGCAATTCCAGGTCGGGGAAGGCGTCAAAGCGCACTTTCGCTTTCTGGCCCACCCGCAGCCGTTCCACGTCCACCTGATTCACCAGCGCATTCACAATCATCGAACTGGTGTCCACAATCTGCATGAAAGGGTAGCCCGAGGGAACCGGATCGCCCGGCTGGGACTGGCCGAACTCCCCGCCCCGGAACATACGCATCATCACCGCCATGCCGGCGATCGGCGCCTTCATCACCATCCGCTCCGCGTTTGCCTCAGCCCGCTTTTCCTCCAGCTTCGACTGCTGCAAGTCCATCTCGGAAATGCGCAGTTGAGCCTGTTCACCGGCCCGCACGTGGGGCACTTCCGCCAGCACTTGCTTGTAGCGCGCCTCGGCTTCCTCCAACGCCAGCTTGAAACGCTCGGCTTCCATCGGAGAACGTACCGGCACGGTCTTGAGGTCGAGCTTGGCTTTCTCCACCGCAGCCTTCGCCACGGCGATGGACTGCTCGTGAGCTTTGCGCGACTCCTCAATGGTGGCCTGCTGCCGCACCAGATTCAATTCCTGCTGCTCTACACCCGCCTTATAGTCGTCCAACCGCTGCAGCATGTACTGGCGGTCGAACTCGGCGATCGTCTGGCCCTTTTTCACCATTGCTCCTGCCGGAACCAGATCCTGGAGCACGGCGCCGAATTCGGAGGAGGAAGAACCACCACCGCCCCCGCCACCGCCGCTTGATCCGCCACCCCCGCCATACAGCGAACCCGAAGTGGAGCCGAGTCCGTCACCGCCCATGGAAGAGCTTGCCGCGGCGCCAGCCGCCGAAGACGCGCTGCGGCTGCCGCCGCTTGAAGAAGAACGCTCACGGCTTGTGGCCGACCGCAGCGCGTTGGCGGAGGAACGAACGCCGCCAGTGGATGCGCCGCCACCCGAGCTCATCGCCGAATTGGTGGAGCCACCCGTCGCGGCCGCACCCATCGCCGATGACGTGCTGGCTACCGTGGCGCTGGTTGCTGACGTGCCGGAAGTGCCCGAAGTGGAAGATCCAGATGAGGATCCGCCCGAGGAAGAGCCGCCCGAACTGGACCCGCCCGAGCTGGAACTGCCGCCGCGCGAGCGCCCCATGAACGCGCCGCCCCCGCCGGAAAAGCTGCGGCTGCCGCGCAGTTGCGGTCCCAGAATGCTGACAAACCGTTCCGGGCCCGTCTGGCCACTCAGCCGCAGCGTCTCCTGCAGACGGCCGGAGGTGACCTTTGCCGTACGGGTCGCCTGCGCAACGCGCTTTTGCGCCAAGGTGTCCTCAGCCAGGTGACGCTGGAAGAGCTGGTAAGCGACGCCTCCTCCAACGCCGAGAATCAGGAGCCATAGCCACCATCGGGAAGCCGGCTTTTTCGGCGGCTCGACGGCGAGGGGTCTGGGCCGGTCCGGAGACGGCGGAACGGATACCGGTGCTGGTGCGGTCGGATTATGCATGGCCTAAACCTTCAGATGCCCGCGAAAATTGACAGATAGGGCCTTCGCTCTAGATTATCCTATACAGCAATGACGATGGCAGAGCAAAAAAGGTTATTCGGCACTCTTCCTTATGTGAGGACTCGGGTGGGTGGTAGGGAGGGCGGTTTAGGTGCCTCGGGTCCCATGCCGTGGGACGTTGGGTTGGGGCGGTACGGCACGAAACCCGAGGCGCCGCAAGAAGCTCGGGGTGGGTCGAGCTCCAGGCGGAGATCAATTCTGCATCCCGGTCTTCAACGGGCTAGCCGCTCATCGAACCCAGGAATTCCATATTGTTCCTCGTTTTGCTGAGTTTTTCAAGTAGTAATTCCATGGATTCTGTCGGAGACAATGGATTCAACACTTTACGGAGGATCCAAACCCGGTTCAGTTCCTCCCGCGGCATCAGAAGCTCTTCCTTACGGGTTCCGCTCTTGTTGATGTCGATGGCCGGGAACACGCGTTTATCGACAAGTTTACGGTCCAGATGGATCTCCATGTTGCCGGTACCCTTGAACTCTTCGAAAATCACGTCATCCATGCGGCTGCCGGTATCGATCAGCGCGGTCGCCACGATCGTCAGCGAGCCGCCTTCCTCAATGTTGCGCGCCGCGCCGAAAAATCGCTTCGGCCGCTGGAGCGCATTCGAATCGACACCGCCAGATAGTACCTTGCCCGATGGTGGCACTACGGTATTGTAGGCGCGCGCCAGGCGCGTGATCGAATCAAGCAGGATCACCACATCCCGCTTGTGCTCCACCAGGCGCTTGGCCTTCTCGATCACCATTTCCGCCACCTGCACGTGGCGCGATGCCGGTTCATCGAAGGTGGAGCTGATCACTTCCCCCTTCACCGAGCGCTGCATGTCGGTCACTTCCTCAGGCCGTTCGTCAATCAGCAGAACGATCAGCACCACTTCGGGGTGGTTGGCCGTGACCGAGTTCGCAATGCTTTGCAGCAGCATCGTCTTGCCGGTGCGCGGCGGCGCCACAATCAGACCACGCTGCCCCTTGCCGATCGGCGTCAGCAGATCCATCACCCGGCCCGAATAGTTGTCGCGCGCCATCTCCAGCTTCAGCCGGCTGTTGGGGTACAGCGGCGTCAGGTTGTCGAAGAAGATCTTGTTGCGCGACTCCTCCGGCGGCTCGAAGTTGATCGCGTCCACCTTGATGAGCGCAAAGTACCGCTCACCTTCCTTGGGAGGGCGAATCTGGCCGGAGATCGTATCTCCGGTACGAAGGTCGAAGCGGCGGATCTGCGACGGGGAAACGTACACGTCGTCGGGACCCGGCAGGTAGTTGTACTCGGGCGCCCGCAGGAATCCGAACCCGTCCGGCAGGCATTCGAGCACCCCTTCGGAGAAAATGAGTCCCGATTTTTCCGCCTGGGTCTGCAGGATCTTGAAGATCAACTCCTGCTTGCGCATGCCGGCGACGCCAAGGACGCCCAGATCTTTGGCGATCTGGCTGAGCTTCTGAATGCTCATGTCCTTCAGTTCCACCAGATCGAGGGACGGGGCGCCGTTTTTGGCCTGCGGACGTTCCGTTCCCGCTGGCTTCTCGCCGGGGGCCCGGCCCTCAGGCGCCTTCGCCTCGACCGGCTTGGCCTCGGTCGGCTTCGTCTCAGCCGTTGGCGCCGGCTTAATCTCCACCGGCTTGGTTTCCGCGGGTTTGGCCTCGGCCGGTTTAAGATCGGCGGGCCTGGGATCGGCCGGTTTGGCCTCGGCGGCCTTCGGTTCTCCCGCCGCCGTCCTGCGCCGGGAGGGTCCGTCGGACGGCCTGGTTTCAGCCTTGGTCTCGGACTTTTCCGCAGGCTTGTCAGTCGCGGTGTCCTGCTCCGTTACAGCGATAGGCTGCTGGAGCTCCTGATTGTCTTTATCGTTTGCCAAATTTCCCTCACTCCCTGGCCTGTGACGGCCGAGAAGGTCAGCGGTTCCGATGCGGGATCGGATTCCCGCAGGGCCGCCATCAAGTGCGCCCGCTCTTTCTGAGTCTTCAGCTTGTCGAACTTCGTCGCCACCACCAGGTACGGCCGGCCCGCGTACTCCAGCCATCGCTTCAGTTCCAGGTCCATCTCCATCCAACCCCGCCTGGCATCCAGCAGCAGCAGGCAAAGCCGCAAGCTTCCGCGATTCGTCAGGTAGCTGTCAATGAGCTTCTTCCAACCCTGTGTATGGGTTTTGGGAACTTTCGCGTAGCCATAGCCCGGCAGATCGACAAAGTGCCAGCGCTCATCCACCCGGTAGAACTGTATCGCCTGCGTGCGGCCGGGAGTCGAACTGGTTCGCGCAAGCCCCCGTTTGTCCACCAGGGAATTGATCAGGCTGGACTTGCCAACGTTGCTACGCCCCAAAAAGGCAATTTCCGGGAGCGATTCGGCCGGAAAAAGATCCGGCCTCACTGCTCCTATTATAAACTCTGCGGTCACCTGTCACCACCGCCCGGTTTTTTCCCCCCGGCTAGTGGGTGAGCTTCTCTTCAGCCGGCCGCGCCGCGCCTTCGGTCGGTTGGACGGGCATCACCGAGGCGTGCGGATCAATCTCGCGCTCAAGAGCAAGTTTCAACACTTCGTCCATCGATTCGACGAAGTTGAGCTTGAGGTCCTTGCGGATGTACTCCGGAATGTCCGGAAGATCCTTTTCATTATCCTTGGGAAGAACCAGTTCCCGGATGCCGTGGCGATGCGCCGCCAGCACCTTTTCCTTCAGTCCACCGATCGCCAGCACGTGGCCGCGAACCGTGATTTCACCTGTCATCGCCAGGTCACCCCGCACCGGGATCTTGGTGAGTGCGCTGGTCAGGCTGGTGGCGATCGTGATGCCGGCCGAAGGACCATCCTTGGGAATGGCGCCTTCGGGAACATGCACGTGGATATCCAGGTGGCGGTAGAAGTCTCGCTGCAGCCCCAAAGCCGCGGCCCGGGAGCGGATATAGCTCATCGCCGCCTGCGCCGATTCCTGCATCACCTCTCCCAGTTTGCCCGTGATCGTGAGCTTGCCGCGGCCTTCCATGATAATGGCCTCGGTGGTCAGAATCTGGCCGCCCACTTCGGTCCATGCCAGACCCGTCGTGGTGCCGATGTGGTTCTTCAGCTCCGCCTGCAGATCACGGAACTTCTGCGGCCCCAGCAGATCGGCCACTTTCACCGGGTTGATCAATACCTTGTCGGCGGTTTCCTTCTTCGTACGGGCCACCACTACCTTGCGCGCCACCTTGCGGCACACGTTGCCCACTTCGCGCTCCAGATTACGGACGCCCGCTTCCCGCGTGTAGTGCTGCACCAGTTCCTGCAGCCCTTCATCGGTGAATTCGATCTCTTTCTCCGACATCCCCGTGGCCGTCTTCTGTTTCGGCACCAGGAAGCGCTTGGCGATCTCCAGCTTCTCCAGTTCCGTATAACCCGACAGCCGGATCACTTCCATGCGGTCCTGCAACGCCGGCGGAATGGTGTGCAGCACGTTGGCCGTCGCCACGAAAAATACCTGGCTCAGGTCGTACTCCACGTCCAGGTAGTGATCCATGAACATGTAGTTCTGTTCCGGATCGAGAACCTCCAGCAGCGCCGCCGACGGGTCCCCACGGAAGTCCGTGGACATCTTGTCCACCTCGTCCAGCATGAACACCGGATTCTTCGTGCCGGCCTTCTTCATCATCTGCAGGATCTGGCCCGGCAGCGCCCCGATATAGGTGCGCCGGTGGCCGCGAATCTCCGCTTCATCCCGCACCCCGCCGAGTGAAAGCCGGATGAATTTGCGTCCTGTCGCCTTGGCGATTGACATCCCCAGTGACGTCTTACCCACGCCCGGAGGCCCGACAAAGCAGAGAATCGATCCCTTGGGATCCTTCACAAGCTGCCGCACCGCCAGAAACTCGAGGATCCGTTCCTTGATCTTGTCCAGTCCGTAGTGATCGGACTCAAGCACCTGCTGCGCATGCGTCAGATCGCGGATTTCCTTCGTCTTCTTCTTCCATGGCACGGCCAGGATCCAGTCCAGGTAGTTGCGCGAAACGGTGGATTCGGCCGACATCGGCGGCATCTGCTCCAGCCGCCGCAGTTCCGCCATCGCCTTTTCGTGCGCGTCCTTGGTCATCCCGGCGGCGTCGATCTTCTTCTTGATCTCGTCGATCTCGCTCTTTTCGCCCCGGCCCAGCTCTTTCTGGATGGCCTTGATCTTCTCGTTGAGATAGTACTCTTTCTGGGCCTTCTCCATCTGGCGCTTCACGCGGCCCTGAATGGTGCGGTCCATATTGAGTTTTTCGATCTCGATATCCAGCATCTCGGCGACGCGGTTCAGCCGGTCCACCGGATCGAAGATCTCGAGCAACTCCTGCTTTTCCTCGATTGTGAGTTGGAGATTGGCCCCCACCGTGTCGGCCAGCTTCCCGCTGTCGTCGACCCGGATGGCCGCGATCATCGTCTCGTAGTTCAGATTCTGGCTGAGCTTGACGTACTGTTCAAACAGCGCCGTCACCCGGCTGATCAGCGCGTCAAGCTGCGAACCCGCTTCCACTTTGTAGTGGAACGTTTTTACCACCGCGCGGAAAAACCCCTCGTCTTCGCTGACAGTGACGATCTTGGCGCGCTCCACGCCTTCCACCAGCACCTTGATGTTGCCGTCCGGCAGCTTGAGGCTCTGTACGATGTTCGCCACCGTGCCCACGCCGTAAATCTCGTCCGGCCGCGGTTCATCTACCGAAGCATCGTGCTGCGTTGCCAGGAAGATCTTCTTGTCCCCGGACAAGGCTTCTTCGAGCGCCCGCACGCTGGACTCCCGGCCGACGACAAAAGGCGTCATCATGTACGGAAAGATGACGACGTCGCGGATCGGCATCATCGGAAGTCTTTTTGTGTCGGATTTTTCCTTAGAAGTAAGCATTGTGTTTTGCCTCGATACTCCCCGGGGCCACGCGGCCCGGTCACGGCGATCACCAATTCCGGCGGTCCGTCTGGCTGTCGATGTTGCGGAACCTGCGGACTTAGCCCGCTTTTTCCAGCAGTGCCAAGCTGATTTTCTGCGTGAGCACCATCTCTTTCGTCACCACGAACTCTCTGATTTTTTTATGGGACGGGAGATAGTACATCAGGTCGAGCATTAATTCTTCGAGAATCATTCGAAGTCCCCTGGCGCCTACCTTCCGCTCCAGGGCCAGAGCCGCAACGACCTCCAGCGCGTCGTCTGTAAACTTCAGTCTAACATTTTCGTACTCGAACAGTTTTTGATACTGGCGCGTGATCGCGTTCTTTGGCTTGGTGAGGATCTGCATCAGCGCATCCTTGCTGAGATCCTCAAGCACGCCCACCACCGGCATGCGTCCGATGAACTCGGGAATAAAACCGAACTTGATGAGGTCGAGCGGTTGGATCTGCTCAAGAAGCGTGATATCACGCCGCCCCGAAGCGCCTACCGGACGCTTCTCATCATCCCCGTTCTTGAACCCGATCGAACGCCGCCCCACACGGCGCGACACAATCTTCTCCATCCCCACGAAGGCGCCGCCGCAGATGAACAGAATGTTGGTGGTGTCGACGGGCGTGAACTCCTGATGGGGATGCTTTCTTCCACCCTGTGGAGGGACGTTGGCCACTGTGCCTTCCAGGATTTTCAGCAGCGCCTGCTGGACACCCTCGCCGGAAACATCACGCGTAATGGACGGGTTCTCGTCCTTGCGCCCGATCTTGTCGATCTCGTCGATATAGATGATGCCCGTCTGACAGCGTTGCACATCCCAATCGGCGTTCTGCAGAAGGCGAAGAATGATGTTCTCCACGTCCTCGCCCACGTAGCCGGCCTCAGTCAGCGTGGTGGCGTCCACGATGGCGAATGGAACATCCAGAATGCGCGCCAGCGTCTGCGCCAGGTAGGTCTTTCCCGTTCCCGTAGGCCCGATCAGAAGAATATTCGACTTCTGCAACTCGACGTCCGCCGAGCGCTGCTTGTTCATGTGGATCCGCTTGTAATGGTTGTAAACGGCCACCGCCAGCTTCTTCTTCGTCGGCTCCTGCCCTACGACGTATTGGTCCAGGTATTCCTTCAACTCCAGCGGCTTGGGAAGCTTGTGGGGTCCGCCATAGCTGTGCTCCTGACGGTCATCCTCAAGAATGGAATTGCAGACGGCGATGCATTCATCGCAAATATAAGCCCGCGGATAGTCGCTGGGCGAGGATATGAGCTTGCCGACGACGTCCTGGCTCTTGTGACAGAACGAACAGCGGAGCGCGTCATCAGAACCTGAGCGTTTCACAGTTGGTGCTCCCCTGCTGGGCGAAACCCAGCGCTACCCCGGCGTAGTGCGTTGCCGAAATGTCTTGCATGAATGGCTGCCCTTATTATCGCTTTGGGGGAGGCGGTATGGCAATGGCAATGGGTTCATAGGTCTTCAGGCGTATGCCACAGTACAGACGGCCCGAAGCCGGCTAGGCGCCCGGCAGAGCGCCTTCGGCAGCCAGTTTGATGCGGTAAAGTCCTGTTCTCGCCGTCATATACAGCGACTTCCCGTCGTCGCCCCAACCCACGTTGGCGGGAACTTCCGCCGGCTTGATCTTGCCCAGCAGTTTTCCTTCAGGCGAAAATACCCATACGCCGCCCGGCCCTGTTGCGTACAAATTTCCCTGCTTGTCCAGCTTCAAGCCATCCGGCAGCCCGTCGGCCGTCTCCGCGGTCACGTCGAGCAAAACCTGCGGCGTGCCCAGCGACCCGTCGGCACCCACCGGGAATTTCATCCATACTTTCTTCGCTGGATCCGAGTTCGCCACATACAACCACTTCTCGTCCGGAGAAAAGCCGATGCCGTTGGGCCGCGTCATCCCCTGATAGAGCAGCCGCACCTTGCCGTCCGGGTCCAGCCGGTAAACGCCGTTGAACTTCAGTTCCTTCTTCGGATCCTCGTCCTGTTTTGGAAATCCGTAGGGCGGATCGGTGAAATAGAGTGAGCCGTCCGATTTCCAGGCCATATCGTTCGGGCTGTTGAGCCGCTTGCCCTGATACTTTTCCGCCACCGCCGTTTGTTTGCCATCGGCTTCCAGCGCCATGATTTTGCCGCGGCCATGCATCGCCACCAGCACCCGGCCCTTCTTGTCCAGCGCCAACCCATTGGATCCGCAGAAGGAATCCGGCGCGCACTCGTCGGCCCCGCTCTTTTCCAGGTACACGCTGGCAGCCGTATCGCCGGGCGCCCACTTGTAGATCACGTTGCCCTGCACATCGCTGAACAGCAGGTGCCCGGCCGGCATCCATAACGGCCCTTCAATGAACTTCATTCCTCCGGCGAGCTTCTCAATGGTGGCGCCGGCGGGCACCAGCGCCTCCAGTGCCGGATCGATGCGCTCCACCACGCCGGCCGAAGGCGCCCGGGCCGGTTCGGTGGCTTTGGGGGTGGGAGCGGATCCGCATCCGCACAGGATCGCGAGGGCTATCAGGGATGGAACAGATCTCATCATGCAGCCAATCATATCCCAGCTCGGGGTCCTGTGGGGCGGGTGAAGATGGTTCCGGTCTTGGGGGAATAGACTCACCTGGCCGCCGGCAAGATCTGCTTACCGCCGCTATTTTCAGCCGGCTCTGTTTGGTATGCAAAATGCTGCCGAAACAACAGGCAGGAGGTGCATCTTTGGCCATCAAGAGCTACGTCGCCTGTCCGCGGGGCGGAAAGTTGAATGACCTGATTTCCGAACTGGCCACCATCCCGGGCTGCGACGTCACGCGGGCCGGCGCTCGGGAAGTCGCCATCCTGGTCACCGAGACCACCACCGAGGAGGAGGAGGAGAAACTCGAGGCACGCCTGGCAAAGGTGCGATCACTCCAATCGCTCACCTTAGTCTACGGGTGCAGCGCCCCGGAATTGTTGCGCCCCTGAAAGGAGGCCGCCGATGCAGTCAGTAAAGGATCACACCCGGGTGGTGCGCGTCATCAAAATTGCCATCTGGGTCCTGCTGGCGCTGATGGTGATCGTGCTGTGCCGCAAACCCCTGCTTGGCCTCAGCCCCTGGCTTTAGCTGAGCGCAGTCCCGGCGGCTTCGTCCGGCGCTACTTTGCGCGCATTTTCGAAGAGGAAATTCAGCGTTTTTTCGGTCCGGATCGCACGCGCTACGCGCTGTAGCGTCCCGTCCTCCTGCCACTTCTTGCGCACCGCGGCCACCGGCTCACGGTTTTCCTTGGCATAGCGCTGAATCTCGCGGTCCACTTCGTCCTGCGTGGTGGCAATCGCCTCGCGTTCCGAGATCCGGTCCACCAGCATCGAACTGCGGATTTCCATCGCAGCGCGGTCGCGCATCGCTTCCTTGATCTTTTCAAAATCGATCGGGATCTGCTTGGGATCGCGGCCCATCTGCTGCTGTTCGGACAGAAAGCGGTTGATGTAGAGCTCGATCTGCCGGTCGATGAACGCCTCCGGAACGGGGAATGCGTGCGATTCGGCCAACTTGCGCGTAATTTCTTCCTTGGCCGCCCGCTGCGCCATGTACTCGCGTTCCCTCAGGATGTTGGTGCGGATCTGCGCTTTTAACTCTTCGAAATGCTGGAAATCGCCCAGGTCCTTGGCGAACTCATCGTCGAGTTCAGGCAGTTCCTTTTTCTGCAGCATCTTGAGATTCACGCGGAACTCCACGGTTTTGCCGGCCAGCCGTTCCTCGGCGTATTCCTCGGGATAGGTGATGGAAAAGTGTTTCTCCTCACCCGGGCTCATCCCCGGAATGTTCTCGGAGAATCCGGATAAGGTGTCTTCGGCCCCCAGTTCCACCTTCAGGTCGTGTCCATGGATGGGTGCGCCTTCAAGCCCCGCCGTGCTGTGCAGATCAATCACGGCCACGTCGCCCAACTCGGCCGGCCGTGGGTCCAGATTCACGTAGTCGGCCTTCTGCGCCCGCAGCCTCTCCAGTTGCTGGTCCACATCCTCGTCGCTGACCTTGGGCTCATCATAGGGAACCGTGACGCCGCGGTAGTCACCCAGTTCGATGTCAGGGGCCACTTCAAATTCGGCCTTGAACCGGATCGGCCTGCCTTCCTCGTATTCCAGGTCGGTGACGTTCGGATTGCCGATCGGCTCCAGCCGCTCTTCCTCGGCTTTCTGGCGGAAGAAGCGCGGCAGCAGGTTGTCCAGAACCTCCTGCCGGATGTTGCTGGCGTAGTGTTTGCGGATCATCGACAGCGGCGCCTTGCCGGGGCGGAAGCCCTGCAGGTGCGCGCGCCCGCGGATTTTCTCGGCAACCCGGTCATGCTCCTTCTGGACATCGTCGACCGGAATGAAGATTTCGAGTTCGTGCTTGCAACCTTCAATGAACGCCAATGGGAATCTCCATCTCAGGAAAAGTGGAATGGGCCCGCGGCGAATCCGCGAGCCCTGATCAGTCTCTGCTTACCCGCGCGCCCCAACGGCGATGCCGGCGTCTTCGCGCACGGCGTCGGCCTTGTCGGTGGCTTCCCAGGTGAACGTGTGTTCGTGGCGGCCGAAGTGGCCAAAAGCGGCCGTCGCCCGGTAAATGGGACGGCGCAGACGCAGGTGATCGATGATCCCCTTCGGCGTCAGTGGGAAGTGCCCGCGCACCAGTTCGGTCAGCCGGGTTTCCGCCACCACGCTGGTGCCAAACGTATTCACCATCACCGACACCGGCTCAGCCACGCCGATCGCATAAGCCAACTGCACCTCGCACCGTTTGGCCAACCCCGCAGCCACCAGGTTCTTGGCGATATAGCGCGCCATGTAGCAGGCCGACCGGTCCACCTTCGTCGGATCCTTGCCCGAAAAAGCCCCGCCGCCGTGACGGCCCATGCCGCCATAGGTGTCCACGATGATCTTGCGTCCGGTCAGCCCCGTATCCCCGTGCGGTCCGCCGATCACAAACCGGCCGGTGGGATTAATGTGGTACTTGGTGTTGGAATCCACCATATCGGAGGGCAGCACCGGATCGATGATATGCTTGCGAACCTGCGTCCGCAGATCCTCAGTGGTGATGCTGTCATGATGCTGGGTGCTGATTACCACCGCGTCGATGCGCATCGCCTTGCCGTCCATGTATTCCACCGAAACCTGGCTCTTGCCGTCCGGTCTCAGGAAATTCACTTCCCCCGCGCGCCGGGCGTCACTCAGCCGGCGGCACAACTTGTGGGCCAGCGTGATCGGCAGCGGCATCAACTCGTCGGTTTCATCGCAGGCGTAGCCGAACATCAGGCCCTGATCGCCCGCGCCGCCGGTATCGACGCCCATCGCGATGTCAGGCGATTGCGTTTGGACAACGTTAAGAATTCCGCAGGTCTTGGCGTCGTAGCCCCAGGTTGCGTCGCAATAGCCGATGTCGGCAATGACGTCGCGGGCGATCCTGGGAATATCGAGTACCGACTTGGTTGTGATTTCGCCAGCCACCATACAGATGCCGGTGGTCACTAGCGTCTCGCAGGCTACGCGGCCCGTCGGATCGTCGGCCAACACCGCGTCCAGGACAGCGTCAGAAATCTGGTCCGCCATCTTGTCGGGATGGCCCTCGGTCACGGACTCAGACGTGAAAATGTATCGTACTCCGTCAGCCACGGAACTCTCCTCCTGATTCACTGATTTAATTTCACTTCGGATCGAGCCATACCTGCCCTGCTTGCTGAACTGGCTCATGCTCCGCCATTGGGGTGGGAAATGCCAGACCGGCCGGTAGCGAGCCTGCCCTCACCGGGAAAGCCCAACGAACAAGTGTATCGAACTGAACGGGGGCCGTCAATTCAAGCTGGGAAAACACAAAAGGCGGCTGATTCAGAATCAGCCGCCTTTTGCCGAAACCCAATCAAATGAAATCTGCCAGCCTACGCCTTCTTGCGCCTGCGCTGCACGGCCAGGGCGCCCAGCAATCCAACCGCGGTAAGAGCGATGGTGCCCGGTTCCGGCGCGTCGGCAAACGGATCCGACGAGCCGCCGCCACCGCCGCCAAAGCCACTTCCCGTTCCAAGCAGATTGAGCAGGAACTGACGGTTGGAGCCTTCCGAGATCACCGAATTGGCCGCAATGTTGCCGCCAATCACGTAGATCCTGCCGGCATCGAGATTCTGATACTGAACCATGTACGGAAGCAGCGCCCCGCCGATGGCCACCGACATTCCGCCCATCACCGGGTAGATGTTGTTTGCCGCCAGCCCGCCGCCCTGGATGCCCAGAACCGAAGAATCGGCTCCGCCAAGGGTGCCATGCACCTGCGTGCTGCCCAGCCCAAGCGTCTGATAATTCACGCTCATGCTGCTGCCAAGCCCGGACAGAATGCTGTTGATGAACAGGGCGTTGTAAACGCTCCCGTATGGCGTTGTGCCATCAGGGTTGGCGAAAACCAGCAGGTTGCCACCCCCGCGCACCCAATTCCCCAACGCGCCGATTTCAGAGGCCTGCGCGGCGGCGCCGGGATTGGAAATGATGAAATGTGTGTTGCCGGCCAGGCTCTGCTGCGAAATGAATTCCGCTGTCGGGTCGAAAGAATGACCCGCTACCGTGGCGGCGGCGTAAATTGAACTGTAGTTGCTCGACGTTGACCAGATCTCGGTTCCGGTTGTTCCGTACCACTGCCCGACGCTGGCAGCGTAGGAAGCCGAACTCAATAGTACAAATCCCAGGAGCAACATCTGGGCTCTCTTTATTGCGGTGTTCCGCATTATTTTCCCTCCGAGGTTCTCCGACACTCCGAACACGAGCGGCTGCTTGCCCACTTGTATGACCTAAGCCAGTATAGCACTTTAGCGCGGGGATTCAAGGGGTACCAAGCAACAAATTGCTTAGGAGGCATCTCATTGATTACAAATGCTTTACGGGTACGCCGGAGGCCCCTACCCCCTTAGCCCAAACCCCTACACGTCTATGCGCCTCCCACATTCCCCCACTTCACCGCCCTACCACCCCCTCAGAGGGGTACCTAGTTTGAGGAAATCCACTTAGTCGGCCGCCTTACACCCACCCCTCACGCCGGCGCCGCAACACCCTCGGCCAGCAGCGCGCCCCAGTGAAATCCCGCCCCAAACGCTGTGAAGCACACCCTGCCACCCGCCCGGAAACCTTCGTTTTCCGCCCATTCCGACGCCGCAATGAGCATTGAAGCCGAAGACGTGTTGCCGTAGCGCGCGATGTTGGAGAAAAACCGGTCGCGCTCCACGCCAATCGCGTCCGCCACGCGGTCCATCAGGTTCTGGTTGGCCTGGTGCATCAGGTACGTGCCTACGTCGGAGGCGGCCAGCGAGAACCGCCTCAGGATCTCACTCACCGCACGCGGCATTTTGCGCGAGGCCTGCAGAATCACGCTGCGGCCGTTCATGAGGAAAGTGGAATCCTCAAGCCGCAGATCTTCGGAAAACGTCCCATCGGTTCCCATGACCGAGCCCAGCACCCGCGCCCCGCCCCGCGAGGGGTGAATCAGGCACGCCCCGGCGCCGTCGCCAAACAGGATGCACACGCTCGGATCGAGCGGCTCAGTCAGCACAATGCGCGACATGATCTCGGCCGCCACCACCAGCACAGGCCCGCGCGAGGCCGCCACATCGGCCGCCAGCGACATTGCCACCAGCGCTCCGGCGCTCGCCACAGGCAGGTCCAGCGCCGGTGTCTCGGTCAAACCCAACCGGTTCGCCACCTGCGAGGCGGGTCCGGGAAACCGGCGCGGCGAGGTCGAGCACGACATCACGATCATGCCCAGTTCCGACGGCTTGCACCCGGCCTTCTCCAGACAGGATTCCGCCGCCGACACCGCCAGATCGATTACCGTTTCGGAATCGACATAGCGGCGCTGCTCGATACCCGATACGTTGCGGATCCAGTCCGCCGTGCGGCCGATCCGCCCTGCCAGTTCCTCATTGCCGACAACACGCTCGGGAACTGCTGCGCCAAAACCTGCAATGAAGGCCATGTTACTGCCGCGCTTCGAGATACGACTCAATCCGTTCGACCGTGTCGAACTTGCGGGGGTTGAGGTCGGCATCGGGGATTTTCAGGCCGAACGCCTCCTCAAGCGCGCTCAGCATATCGGGCAGCGCGAAGGAGTCTATCAAACCGGAGTCAAATAGGGATTCATCCGCCGACGGCTCGATTTTCTTTTTCGATACCGTCTGAATGATTTCAATTATTTTCGCTCGCTTGTCCATTCGGTTCACGTCCTGGATTGAGGCTGACGAGCCGCTCCCGCACCTTCACAAACGTCCCATAATGCCTCGTCAGCTCCTCGAACATCGTCTGCCCGAGAAGCCGGTAGCCCGGACTCGTAAAGTGTACGCGATCGTACTGACCGAGCCCTGCGAGGACCCAGTGTTGCATCGAACCTTTTCCACCCATCTTAGCCCGGAGATCAAGGAACGCGCACCCGGTGCCCAACGCGGCTTCACGTTGCGCCTCAATGATCATATCCAGCCTGTCATGGGAAATCCAGGACCGCCCGCGCCGCAACATCCGGTCCGGGGGGCCCAATACAAGCAGAGTCGCTGTCGGCGCGGCCTTGCGGAAACGGTTCAACAGCGTCGCGAACATCTCCCGGTAGGACTCTTTTGTCCAGTCCGGGCTGTCGGCCTCGTTGGTCCCGTAGGCAAACATCACCAGCGCCGGATTGCGCTTGGCGATGTGTCCGGCCAACAGGTCCTCGTTCCAGCGGAAGGCGATCGACGCCTGCGCGCCGTTAATGCCCAGCGTTTCGTAGGTCAATCCGCGCGCCGTTTCCGCCACCCAGCCATGCAAACGCACCGGCGCCCGGTCCCGCGTGCTCACATCAAAGCGATGCACCCCGGCCGGCACCTTGAAGGAGTAGTATCCGGGGCCCAACGGACCGTCCGTGGAGATCGTGTCCACATAGGCCCCGTTGTGGGAAAAGGAGAAAGAACCTCCGCCTGGCTGCCGCAGATAGAAAATTTCGATGGTTTCGCAATTCGCCTCCAGCGAAACCCATTCCTGCGCCCGGTTGGTGGACAAACTCACCCCACCCAAGCCGTAGTACCCGTTGCCGTAACGGCCCACCAGCCCGTCGGTGTGCCAGCCGCCCGAACTCCAGCTCCGCACGTCCAGACGCCGGTAGCTGTTCCACGGCCGCCCCGCCAAACTGAATCCGCTGCCCCCGTCGCCAAAGCGCGCCTGCAGGCCCGTCCGCAGCAGCCCCGGCCAGTCGTCGGCGGCGGTATGGGAGTCGCCATAGTGCAGCACATGCACGCTCGGGTTTTCTCCCTGTTCGTAGCGGTAAAGCTGTTCGAAAAAAGGAACCAGCGCGCCCGCGTTTTCTATGTAAATCTCGGCCCCTTCGCTGAGAAATTGCGCCACCTGGTCCACGGCCCGCGCCCGCGCTTCGGCATCCACCGGCGGCGGCACAGACTTGCGGCGGGCCGGGGCGCGCCTTACCACGGCGGGCTCAGCCTGTATGTTCGACAACGGCTCCAGAGCCGCCATCGAGACGAGGGCCGCCATCGTACATTTTGCGCTAAGGCTCATCGAATGCCTGCATTCTCCATCATAGGCGTGCCGGCGGCGCGGCGCTCACTCCATCCTTGACCGAGGCCAATTTGCGATTGTCGAGCAAACGGAGCTTGTATTTGTTATACCCATCAAACAGGGCCCGATACAACAGCCCCCCCACAATTCGCGCCCCCGCGGGCATCGGATGTATGAAATCGGCGCCCACCAGCCGGGGCTCGGCTTCATACCAGCGGGCCATGGTTCCGGCTCCGCCCATTGCGGCAAACGTATTGAAAAAGGCGCAGCCGGTGTCGAGCGCCACGCGCTCCTGGATGGCCACCAGCCGCGGAATTGTGGGCACTGTGTCGATGCCGCCCGAGCCCGTACGATGGCCGCGGTCCATGGGGCTCATGATCAGAATCGCCGCCTGCGGAACGGCGGAACGAACCCGGCGGATCACCTCGCGCAGCTCCTTTTCCGACACCCGGTCCACGAAATCGGCCTGTGTGCTTTCGTTGGTTCCGTAGTTGATAATCACCAGATCCGGGGCGTAATGCTGCAACTGTTCCCGCCAGTGAGCCTCGGAAATAAACCGCGCCAGCACCGAAACATAGGCGCCGTTCACGCCCAGGCTGTTGTAGATAACGCCCGAGGCATCGGACTCAAACACCACCCCGAAAATACGCACCTGGCCGTTGGTGTTGCGCACATTGATCGAATCCGCCGCGACCGGAATCGGAAAGGAAGCAAAGCCGGAGGCTTCGGCCTTCGCCGCCGTATTTACCACCCCCAGCACCTTTCCCGCCGCCTCCACCTGGAACACGCCGCCGCCCGGCTGCTTCAGATAGGCGATCTCCACGCGGGAATGTTTGCCCTTCTTCATTCGAATGCGGCTGAACGCCCCGCTCCATCCGCGGAAGCTCACCCCGCCGAGGCCGAACAGCCCGTCCCGCACGCCTCCCATGTTCGCCGGATCGATGGTCCAGCCGTCGCCTTCGATGTCCAATCCGCTGTGCTGGTACCAGGCCCAGGGCTTCGCCACCAGGCAAAAACCGTGACCGGCATCGCCGAAATGCTTCTGCAGCAGATCCCGCGCGTCGGAGGTGATCATGTCCGCAGTGGTGGGTGAATCGCCGTAGTGCATCACGCGGACCTGCGTGCCGTCGCGCTTGCCCTCGGCCCGGTGCAGCGCGCGGAAAAAGCCGTCCAGGCTCTTGCCGGGATCAAGGACCGGATGCACCCGCGCCCCCCTGGTCTCAGGGCCCGCGCGCAGACCCGCGCCCACAGCGGTTTCGGGCTCAAGCTCAGGCGTCATCACGTTCCGGCGGTCGGTGAAGTGAAACAGGTTGGGCACCGAGCGCCAATCCATCACCTTGTAGTCCTTCAGCACAGGCATGTAATCCATCAGCGCCAGCAGCATCACGAAGCTGGCGATGGTCAAGGTTGGTTTGCCTGGAAGCCCGAACATACTGCGCACTACCTCTCAAAATCGCGTATAGATGAACGGCGCGGCCCCTGTGGCGGCGACGTAGTGGATGGCTAGCAACAGCAGCGCCATCGCGGCGGCCTGAACGTAAAAGGGCGTTCTGGCGAAACCCGAACTGCACCAATTCTCCCACTTTTCCGGCAGGTAGTGGGCCGCGGCGCCGATTCCCAGAATGATCAGAATCGGCGCGGAAATATTGGCGAAAGCGATCGTCCCCGACGCGATCCGCGCCAGCACGGCAAAGGCGCCCTCCATTGAACCGGCCCGGAAGAAGATCCAGGCGAAGCAGACAAAGTGGAACGTCCCCAACAGCCGCAATCCCCGCGCCCACAATGCCGGATTCGGCTTCCGATTGCCGCGCCACACCTGCCAGGCGCGCGTTCCCGCCAGTGCCCCGCCATGCAGCAGCCCCCACACCACGTAGGTCCAGCTTGGCCCATGCCACAACCCGCCGATCACCATCGTGATCACCAGATTCAGGTAGGTGAATACCTTGAACCTGGACCGCAGCCCGGGGAGCGAAAAATAGAGATAATCGCGCAGCCAGTTCGACAGCGTGATGTGCCACCGCCGCCAGAAATCCGGGATATTCTCGGCCATGTAGGGCGTCTTGAAGTTCACCGGCAAACGCAGCCCCAACAGCAGCGCCGACCCGATGGCGATATCCGTGTACCCGGAGAAATCGAAATAGAGCTGGAAGGCATAGGCGTAGACGGCAATCAGCACCTCAGCCGCCGTGTACAGATTCGGGAAATCGAACACGCGGTTGACCAGGTTCACACCCAGGTAATCGGCGATCAGCAGCTTTTTGGTGAGCCCGATGCCGATCAGGTAAACCGCGCGGCCCCCATCCTCACCGCTCAGCGCCGGCTTCTTCTCAAACTGCGCGAGCAGCGAGGAGACGCGCGTGATGGGCCCGGCCAGCGTCGTCGGGAAAAAACTCACCGCCGCCAGGTGCGCCAGATAACTGTCCGTCGCCTTTGCATCCCGGCGATAGAGGTCCAGTGTATAGGTGAGCGACTGGAAGCAGTAAAACGAGATTCCCAGCGGGAAACTCCAATGCCACTCCGGCTTGGGCTCATTCGTCAGCGCCGAAAAGTTGTCCAGCAGGAACGGCATGTACTTCAGCGCCGCCAGCAGCCCCACGTTCAACAGCACGCTGGCCGCCACCAGCGCGCGCCTCAAATGGACATGCTGGTATCGCGCCAGTCCCAACCCGATGGCGAAATCGCAACTCGACGCCAGCGGTATCAGGAACAGGTAGAACAGGTCCCACTTGGCGTAGAAAAAGTAGTTGCCAAACAGGATCACGGCCAGGGACAACGCCCTGCTCCGCGACGCCGGCCAGTAGAGCAGGAACACACCGGCCAGGAAGATAAAATACGCCGAGGACGACAACAGCATGGGCGGGGGTCGCTGAGCCTTGATTATAGCGCCACCGGGTTCCCGCCGATGAACGCCAGGAATGGAATTTGCCCGGCCGTAAACGCCCGCCGCGTGCGATCATCGATGGGATGTCCCAGCAGAATTTCGAAAACCACAGCCAGACCGTTCCCGGCTACCTGGCGGCGGCGTTTGCCGTGATGGCCACCGTCATCGGCGCGGGAGTGAACCTCTACCTCTCCCTCGGAGACCACCAGCGCCTCTACAGCGCTTCGCTGATCCTCGTTCTGAGCGTCTGCGTCTTCTTCATCGGCTGGTATGCCCGCGTATTCCCCCTGAAAGCACAGGACCGCGCCATCCGCGCCGAAGAGAATCTTCGCCACTACGTGCTCACCGGGAAGCTGCTGGACCCACGCCTGGAGCCGCTGCAAATCGTCGCCCTGCGTTTTGCCTCCGATGACGAATTCCCCGCGCTGGCCAGGAAGGCCGCCGATGAGCGCATGGCGCCCAGGGATATCAAACGCGCCGTGCGTAATTGGCGCGCGGACACTTACCGCGTCTGACCCTTCAGGAAACGGCCTACGCCAACCATTCGCGGATCACGTTACCATGCACGTCCGTCAGCCGGTAGTCGCGCCCTGAATAACGGTAGGTCAGCTTCGTATGGTCGAGCCCCAATAAGTGCAGCGCCGTGGCGTGGAGATCATGGGGACTTACCCGCTTATCCACGGCCTTATACCCGAAGTCATCCGTGGCGCCATATGTCTGGCCGCCCCTGATGCCGCCGCCGGCCAGCAGGATGGAGTACCCGGGCGGATTGTGGTCCCGCCCGCGGCCCACCTTCTCGGTGCCCGAATTCTGGATCATCGGCGTACGGCCGAACTCGCTGCCGACGATGACCAGCGTCTGTTCGAACAGGCCCCGCGCCTTCAGGTCTTCCACCAGGGCCGCAATGGGCCCATCCGACCTTCTGGCGTGATGCTTCTGCATGATGATGTCGTCGTGGCTGTCCCAGGGCTGTCCGTCGCCATAATAGACCTGCACGACGCGCACCCCGGCTTCCACCAGCCGCAGCGCCATCAGACACCCTCGTCCGAACTCCCCGGCGCCGTACCGCGCGCGGACCGTTTCGGGCTCCTTTGTGAGATCGAAGATTCCCGGCGCCTCGGTCTGCATCTTAAATGCCGTCTCCATCGCCGCGATGTTCGCCTCCAGCCTGGGATCATAACCCACTCGCTGAAGAAACGACGCATCCATCTTCGCCAATAACCCCAACTGCCGCTCCTGCTGCTCAGGCGTATAACTTTTATTCGCGATGTCCTGGATCAGCTTATCGGCCGTATCGGCATCGTTGCGGATCTGCGCGCCTTCATAAGCGGTCGGCAGAAACGCCGATGACCATAACCGGGCGCCTCCCACCGGCTGGCCCGGGCACATCACCACGTAACCCGGCAGATTCTGATTCTCCGTGCCCAGCCCGTAAGTAACCCACGATCCGAATGAGGGCCGCGAGCCGCCGCGCAGCGCATGCCCGGTATTCATCATCAACATCGACGGCAGGTGATTGATCGAGTCCGAGTACATCGAGCGCACCACCAGAAAATCGTCGATCCGCTCGCCGATCTTCGGAAAGATGCCGCTCACTTCGATCCCGCTGGCGCCGTACTTACGGAAGGGGAACGGCGACTTCATCAACCCGCCGGAAGCCCGGTCCGTCTTGACCTTGGGGCCCGGCATCGGCTGGCCGTCGCGTTTGTCCAACTCCGGCTTGGGGTCGAAGCTGTCCACGTGCGAGAGTCCGCCGTTGAGATAAAGAAAGATGACGTGCTTTGCCTTGGGCGCAAAGTGCGGCTTGCCCGTCGAGGCGGCGTGAAGCGAATCGCCAAGTCCCACCAGCCCGAATCCGGCGCCCATCCATTGAACCGCTTTCCGTCGTGTGATCATCGGTATGCTCCTCCCTTAGCGGACGGCGAAAAACTCGCTTGCGGCGAACAACATCTGCGTATACCTCGCCATCGGCTCCTTTTGCAGGAACGTGAGGGCGGCGTCGATTTCGTTGGCGGCCGGCGGCCGGCTATAGACAAGTTCGAATGCGCGTTCGATGCGTCTGCGGGGGTCGGCGCCGGCTTCCAGTTCCAGACGCGCGGCCAGCGCTTCCGCCTGGCGAATCACAAACGGATTGTTCAGAAAGTACAACCGCTGCAGCGGTCCCACGGTAACGGTACGCTCCTCGGAGTGGCTCTTGGGATCGGGAAAATCAAAGAGCGTCATCGTACGGTCGGGACTCGTGCGCGCCACCACGGCATAGAGCGTGCGGCGGTTGTTCTTTTCGTGAAACGGACGCGCCGGTCCGCCAAGTCTCGAGTCCAACGCGCCGGACACGGCCAGCATGGCGTCACGCAACGTCTCAGCGTCCAGGCGGTCCAGCCCGGGATAGCGCCACAACAGGCTGTTGGCGGCATCCTTCTCCTGGCTTGCCGGCACGATCCGCGAGCTGCGCTGATAGGCTGCCGACAGCACGATCTTACGGTCAATCGCCTTGATTGACCAGCCCTTGTCCACAAACTCCGCCGCCAGCCAGTCCAATAACTCGGGATGAGTCGGGCGCTCGCCCAATTGGCCGAAGTTACTCGCGCTGGCGACAATGCCGCGGCCAAAGCGCCATTGCCAGAGCCGGTTCACCATCACCCGCGCGGTCAGCGGATTGCCGGGCGCGGTGATGCTGCGCGCCAGCTCCAGCCGTCCGCTGCCCTGCCGGAAACGCTCCGGCTCGCCTTCGCTCAGAATCTGCAGGAACCGGCGCGGCGCCACGGCGCCCAGGTTTGTTTTCTCCCCACGGATGGCGATACGCGCGTCTTTGAGCTTGCTTGCGTCCCGGTAGGCGTGCAGGAACGGATAGGGCTTGGGCACCGCCTTCTGCAGCCGGGCAAACTCCTCGCGCTCGCGTTTGAGAAAGTCCACCCACACGCCGCCCAGGTAGCGGTTGACCTCCTTGGGATCGACATAATAGACGCCGGCGGCGTGGTCGAAGCCCTGCCTGCGGCCGGGACTCTCGGTGAGGTCGCGCCACAGGTAATATTTCAACGGATCGAGAAACTCCAGGTTGGTTGCCAAAAGCGTCCGCTGGTCGCGCACTCCCTTGGCGCCGCCAAGTTTCACATAGTTGCGGTCGTCAAGCGCCTGTTTCTCATCGCGGATGGAGAACAAGGTCTGCTCGAAGCGTCCCGCCAGGCGCCGCGCCTCTTCCACCCCTCCGCCCCGTTTGAGAAACGACACCCATTCGTCCAGGTACGGGTGTTCGCGTTCGGCGGAATCGATGTAGCGGATCCAGCGGTCCAGCACCGCCGCGTCCAGTGAAGCCTGTTTAGCCACATCGGCCACGGCGCCGGCAGCGCCCGTCTTCACCGTCCACGCCGCCACCAGGTAGTCGGCCGTCCGTTCCATCAGGACTTCGGTCAACTGGCCGTTGAGTTTCTCCAGGAACAAGTCGATCTTCAGCTTCTGCGCCGCCACCCGCGCGGTGGCTTCCTGAAACGCCTTCACCTCGGACTCGGGCGCCAGGGGAATTTCATGCACCTCGGTACTGTCGAAAACCCCCTGCAGCGAATAATAGTCGCTTTGCGGAATGGGGTCGAACTTATGATCGTGGCACTGCGCGCATCCCACGGTGAGCCCCAACAGCGCCCGGCCGGTGATGTCGACACGGTCGTCGTCGCGATCGAGCAGCGCATGGAAACCGAGCGCGGGCAGAAGCTTGTTGCGGTCCGGCTCGTCCATCAGATCAGCGGCAAGTTGCGCGGTGACAAAACGGTCGTAGGGCATGTCTTTGTTGAATGCCTCCACTACCCAATCCCGGTACCGCCAGGCGTTGGCCAGCGGATCGTCGCGCAAAGCGGCCGAGCGCCCGTCGGCGTAGCGGGCTATATCCAGCCAGCGCCGGGCCATTCGCTCGCCGTAGTGTGGAGAACCGAGCAACCGGTCCACAACCTTTGCAAACGCGTCCGGCGAGTGATCTGCGGTAAATGCGGCCACGTCTTCCGGCGTGGGCGGTAAACCGATGAGGTCCAGTGACGCCCGCCGGATCAATGTCCGCCTGTCGGCCGCGGGCGCCGTCGTCAGACCGGCCTTTTCGATGGCGGCCTGCAGGAACCGGTCGATTTCATTGCCCCGCTCCGCCTTGCCAACAGGAACCGGAGGACGTTTCACCGGCTGGAATGACCAGAAGCGGCGCGCTTCCGGGCGAATCGCTCCGGCCGGTGATTCATTCGTCTGCCGGGTTTGGGGCCAGACGGCGCCCTCGGCAATCCACTTCTCCAGTTCCGCCACATCGGCCGCCGGCAGCGCCTCACTGGGCGGCATCATCAGGTCCTTGGATTCGCGTTTCACCGCGCGCATCAGCAGGCTCGCCGCCGCATCGCCCGGCTTGACCGCCGCGCCCCGTGCGCCGCCCTTCAGAATGGATTCGCGGGAGTCCAGCCTGAGCCCGCCCATCTTCGCCGCCGTATGGCAGGAGTAGCACTTGGCGGCGAGTAGCGGCCGGATCTTACTCTCGAAACGGTCCTCGGCCGGCGGCGCGGCGCAAAGCACAGCCGCGGCGGCGAAAAGAAGATACAGACGTGCCATGTTGCCTGTCGCAATCATATCGCACGGCGGCGTGTGATAATTTTGGACTCGGTACAAAACACCATGTGGAATCGAAGAAGCTTTCTGATGGCGGCGGGCTCCAGCGCCATCGCCGCGGCCTGGCAGCGCGAGCAGCGCCGCAACGTGCTGTTCATCGCCGCCGACGATCTGAACCATCGTTTTAGCACCTACGGCGAAAAGATCGTCCCCACGCCGAACCTGGATGCCATCGCCAGCCGCGGGGTGCGCTTTGACCGCGCCTACTGCCAGTTCCCGCTCTGCAGCCCGTCGCGCACCTCCGTGATGACCGGGCTCTCTCCGGACGCCACCGGTGTCTACGATCTGCAGAAACATTTCCGCAGCTCGCGTCCTGAAGCCGTCACACTCGGCCAGGCGTTCCAGAAGAACGGCTATTTTGTGGCCCGCGCCGGCAAGATCTACCATTACGGCAACCCCGGCCAGATTGGCACCGACGGTCTGGACGACGCACCCACCTGGATGAAGCGCGTCAACCCGGCCGGCGTCGACAAGACCAAAGAAGAGCAGCTGATCCGCAATGTGACGCCGCAGCGCAAGGGCCTGGGCAGTTCCCTGAGCTTCCTTGCCTCCGATGCCGGCGACAGTGAACATACCGACGGCATGGTGGCCGCCGAAATCGTGCAGATGATGGAGCAGCATCGCAACGATGCCTGGTTCCTCGGCGCGGGATTCTATAAGCCCCACTGCCCCTATGTCGCACCGAAAAAATATTTCGACATGGTCCCCAAGGACCGGCTGAAACTGGTGCCCTTCGAGGAATGGGAGATGTCCATCGCCCCCAAACCCGCCTACTGGACCAACCCCGCCAACTGGGGCGTAAGTGAAAAGGATCGCCTGGACGCCATGCAGGCTTACTTTGCCACCATCCTGTTTCTCGACGCCAATATCGGCCGCCTGCTGGATGCCCTGAAGCGTACGGGCCAGCAGGATCGCACCACCATCGTATTCTGGAGCGATCACGGCTACGGACTCGGCGAACACGGCCAGTGGATGAAGCAAACGGTGTTCGAACACTCGGCGCGCTCGCCTTTGCTGATGTGCGGCGCCGGAGTGAAGGCACGCGGCAAGGGATGCGGCAGAACCGTCGAGTTTCTGGACATCTATCCCACGCTCGCCGATCTGTGCGGACTCAAAGACGTTCCGCGCGGCTTACACGGAACCTCGCTTCGCCCTCTGCTTGACAATCCTGCCGCTCCCTGGGATCGCCCGGCCATCACGCAGGTACACCGCGGCAAGCTGCGCGGCTATTCCATCCGCACCGGCCAGCATCGTTACTCCATGTGGGACGAAGGCCGCGAGGGTGAGGAGTTGTATGACTACGCAAGCGATCCACGCGAGTTGAAAAACCTGGCGCGCGACGCCGCGGCGTCCGGCCTCAAGGCGAAACTGCGGACCCGCCTGGACGCCATCATCAAGACGCGGCAGGTGTGAAACACTCCCGGCCGCCGCGATCGCTCGCCGTCCGGCCCACACCGGATGTCCAACGCTACCAGATTATCTTCGCACCCACCTGGATGATGCGCGCTGGCGGATGGCGTGGTCGTTGCAATGTCTATGCATTGCATATACATTTATCTCGAACGCCGCTGAGAGGGGAGTGACGAAATGGAAAAGCGAAGAACTACGCCTCGGAGTGTTCCTAAGTTCGCGAGCGAGCAGGAAGAGGCCCAATGGTGGGCCAGTCCGGAAGGCCGGAAGTTCCTGAAGGAGCACTCCGCGCACCGGGTACAGAAGCCGTCCAGCGGCTCGAAGTTAGTCGCAAAGGTTGCCAAAGCCAATACCGTGCAAATCGCTTTGCGGTTGCCTTCGCCAGACCTGGCCAAGGCCAGGGAAATTGCCGAGCGAAAAGGCATCGGCTACCAGACGCTTATAAAGATGATCGTACATGAGGGCTCCAACGGGCGGGGCGGCAAAGTTGAGCCGATGTCCGGGACAGCGGGTGACTGCGCGGCAGTTGGACTTGAGACCCGGCAGGTGTGAAACAATCAACACCATGACTCGCCGAGCACTCCTCAAATCGCTTGCCGCCCTCCCGGCCGCCGCGCTGCTCCGCCCGCATATCGCTGAAGCGTCACTGCCCAAAGCGAAGATCACGCGGGTCAAGATCTGGAAGCCGCCAAACCACAATCCCCTCTTCAACCAGAGCAACATGATGGTGACCGTGGAGACCGACATCGGCATCACGGGCACCGGCGAAGGCGGCTCCAAAGACACGCTGGAGCAATGCGCCGGCTCGCTTATCGGGAAAAATCCGTTCCGTATTGAAGCGCTGTGGCAGGAGATGTACATCGCCTGGTTTTACCCGCCGGGACGGGAGAAGATCCACGCCCAGGGGGCAATGGATCTGGCTCTGTGGGACATCAAGGGCAAGGCGCTGAAGCTCCCCGTCCATGAGCTACTCGGGGGCATGGTGCGCAATTATTGTGAATGTTACGCCACCGGCGGCGGCCGCCCCGCGGGAACGAACCCGAACGAGCGGCTGAGCCTGCGGGAACGGGCCAAGGCCACCATGGAAGCCGGCTACCGCGCCTTCCGTATGGGCGCCGGCGACACGCAGGCCGAAGGCGTTTTTAACACCCACGAACGCGTCCGCAAAGTGGCCCGCGACTGTAAGGAAGTGCGCGAAGGCGTAGGCCCGGACGGCGATTGGTGCATCGATTTCCACCAGCGCTTCGACTATTCCGACGCTGTGCGCGCCTGCCGCCTGATTGAGGATTACGAGCCCTACTTCGTCGAAGACCCTGTGCGCGACGAACACGCCCATCAGGACCTGCCCAAACTGCGCCAGATGACCACCGTGCCCCTCACACACGGCGAGGAATGGGGCCAGCGTTATGACTTCAACAAGCTGGTGGAAAACCACGACATCGACTACATCCGCGCCACCCTGCCCAACGTCGGCGGCTTAACCGAGATGATGAAGATCGCCGCGCTGTGCGAAACCCATGCCGTGGGCATCGTGCCCCATTTCACCGGCCCCATCGCCACCGCCGCGCTGGTGAACTGCCTCGCCACCTTCCCCGGGCCCGTGATTATGGAGTACAACTACGGCGGCCGCCCGATTCCGCACCTGCCCGAGTGCCTGGATTTCAAGAACGGCAAGGCGTATCCGAACGACCGGCCGGGACTGGGCGTGACGGCGGATTTCAAACAATTGCAGCAGATCGGCGAGGTCACCGAACCCGGACGGCGCAATGTGTTTTTCCGTCCCGATGGGTCGATGACTCACTGGTAGGGGCGGATATCGGCGGTCTCTAGAACTGCTTCCTCCACACCGCCGCCGCGTACGGACTTCGCAGGCTGAGCGTCACGCCATCAAACGCCGCCTGATTCAGCACCGGCGCCCAATCCACAAAAGACGGATTGTCGGTCCACATCGTCTGAACCATATACCCCGCCCCCATACGCTGCATGACGCCGCGATATTGGAACGGAAACGGCAATCCGTAGTGCATCACAGAGGCCGCAAACTGATACTGGCCCGGCCCGGTGGAGTTGATTTGCATGGTGGCGCCCGCCACCGGCGGCATCACGGCGGGGACCAGCGAAACCAGCGAATAGAGTCCGTCGAGCGCGGGCTCAGGCGGCGGTGGGGGCGGAGGTTGAACCATGCCACTGCCTCCCGCGTTTCCACCGCCGGCGTGGTTGGTGATGGCCTGGATGATTTTCTCCACACCCGCATCGTAGTAATCTTCCACCAGATTAATCGCCTGGAAGTCACAAATGGCCGCAACATCGGCAGGCAACTGTGCGCGCGGCGGAATACCGGCGCCCCCCACTCGCACCGGAATGATGGGGATCCGGAGGCGCAGCGCGGTGGTGACTTCAAAACGAAGCTGGTCTTCGGGATCGTGGATTCTGGGCCTCCCATCCTTGCCCGGGGCCAGCCACTCCGGGCCGATGATGAGAACAAACACGCGGCAGACGCCAAGCGCCCGCTCGATCTCTTCCCGCCATCTGCGTCCGGCGTCGATGCCTTCCAGATCGAGAAAAACCCTGTCGCCCCAGCGGCTGCTTAGTCGGTCGTAGATAGCCCGCGCTTCGGCCCTGCTGTCATCGCGGCGGTAACAGATAAAGATGTCGCGTGTCGCGGACATGAGTGGAGGAATCATACCATCGGTGGCGCGGGCCTGTCACATTGGCCAATCCGAAGCGGTACAATATCGATTAAGATCAGGGGGCCGCAACCGCGCGGTTGGCTCGATCAATTTTTTCTCTCGCGAAATAAGGGGAAGTTTCATGCCTATACCAAGGCCAATTCTGGTTTTGTTTGTGGCTTTGTGCCTGCTCACCGCGTTGCCGGCGCACAGCCAGGTTTTGTATGGATCGCTCGTCGGAGTCGTGGAAGACCCGAGTGGAAGCGTGATTCCGAACGTGGCCGTGACAGCCACCAATAGCAGCACTGGCCAGACTTACGAGGCCAAAACGGACGAAGGCGGCCGTTTTTCCCTCACCAACGTTCTTCCAGGAGACTACGAAGTGAAGGTGGCGGCTTCCGGTTTCCGCACGCAGGCCAGGTCGAACGTGCGCGTCACGTCCAACACCGTTACACGCGCCGACATGCGCCTGGAAGTGGGCCAGTTGGCCGAACAGATCACAGTGGAAGCCGGAGTATCGGTTCTTCAGACTGATAAGTCCGATACGCACACGGAACTGAACTCAAAGCAGATCGCGAATCTGCCGCTGCCCGGCTTCCGCAATTATCAGAGCCTGATCAATCTGGTGCCCGGGGCAACGCCCGCCGGATTCCAGAACTCCATTACCGACACGCCGGGCCGTTCGCTCACCACCAATATCAACGGCACCAACCGCAATAACAACACCACGCGAATTGACGGCGCGGCCAGCGTGAATCTGTGGCTGCCCCACCATGCCGGCTACGTGATGCCGGCCGAAATGGTGGACACGGTCAACATCACCACCTCGGCCTCGGACGCCGAGCAGGGTCTGGCCGGCGGCGCGGCCATCACCGTGATCACCAAGAGCGGCACCAACGAGTTGCACGGAAGCCTGTTTGAATATCACGACAACCAGCGCCTGTATGCCCGCAACTTCTTCCTGCCGTCCAATCAGAACAAGCCGGTATCGAACTACAACAACTTCGGCGGCACCATTGGCGGGCCGATCAAGAAGAACAAGCTGTTCTTCTTCTACAGCTACGACAACACCAAGCAGCGCAGCGGTGCGTTTGGCCGTTACTCGGTTCCCGAAGCGGATTTCCGCGCGGGCAATTTCAGCCGCAACGTGGCCACCACAATCTATGACCCGGCCACTGGCGCCGCCGATGGTTCCGGGCGAACGCCGTTTGCGGGTAACATCATTCCCGGCTCGCGCATCAGCCCGATTGCGCAGCGAGTGCAGGCATTTTATCCGCTGCCGAACATCGCTGGCGCAGTCGACGCGAACAATTTCTCCGCCTCTGCGACGCCGGCGTTTAACCGGCAATACAACGACGTCAAGATCAATTACAACCGCAACTCCAACCACTCCATCTGGGGCCGTTACAGCCGCATGGATGCGCTGGTTGTCGGCTTCCCGATCTTCGGCGAAGGCGTAGGCCCGGCTCCGGGTTCCGATCCCGGCACCGGCGATACGCTGGTGCAGAACGCATCGCTCGGCCATACGCTCACCCTGTCACCCACGCTCCTGCTGGACGGCGTGATCGGCTATCAGCGGCAGGACCAGGTGGTGCAGAGCACCGACTTCGGCAAGGACTTCAGCCAATCGCTGGGCATTCCCGGCATCGGTGGCGCTGACCCGCGCGAGAAGGGCTTTCCCAACATCAACATCACCGGCTTCAACGGCTTCGGCGCTCCCGGATGGATGCCGCTGGAGCGGATTGAAGAGAACTACACCATGAGCCACAACCTGACGTGGATCAAGGGGGCGCACACCTTCCGCTTTGGATTTGACGGAACCAACTACCGGATGACGCACTGGCAGCCGGAGTTGGGCGCGGGCCCTCGCGGCGCCATCAATTTCAGCGGCGGCCCCACAGCGCTTGGCCCCACGGGCGTTATCAACTTCAACCACGCCTATGCGTCGTTCCTGCTGGGCGAATCCACGCAGATGCAGAAGAGCATCCAGTACATCATCATGACCCCGCGCGAATTCCAGTTTGGCTGGTACGGGCAGGATCGCTGGCAGGTTTCGCGTAAGCTGACGCTGACGCTGGGCCTGCGCTACGAATACTACCCACTGATGACGCGCGCGGCCGGCAAGGGCATTGAGCGGCTGGATCCGGAAACCAACCAGGTGTTTCTGGGCGGCCGCGGAAACGTCCCGCGCAACGTGGGCGTTACGGTGAGCAAGACGCTGTTTGCTCCCAGCATCGGCTTTGCCTATCGCGCCACGGACAAGACGGTGGTGCGTGGCGGCTATGGCCTGCACTATGATCCGCTGCCGTTCTCGCGTCCGCTGCGCGGCTTCTATCCGCTGACGGTGAACTTCGCGTTTAACCAGCCGGGCAATGCCTTCACTACGGCTCGCAAGCTGGCCGACGGCATCCCCCCGGTGACCGGCCCCGATCTTTCCTCGGGCGTCGTCAACCTGCCGGCCGTGGCCGATATGCGCAGCCCCTACGCCGGTGAAATCAACCGCGGCTATATCCAGTCGTGGAACTTCACGCTGGAACGCCGGCTGCCGATGGATCTGATCACTTCGGTGGCCTACGTCGGCACGCAAAGCGTTCACCTGCTGGCCGACCGGGACATCAATTCCGGCTTTCCCGGCTCCGGCTCGGCGGGCCGTCCGTACGCGGCCCGTTTTAACCGGCTCACCTCCACTCTTATGTGGGACGGCTATCTCAGCGCGAACTACCACTCGCTGCAGACCAGCGTCCGCAAGCAGTTTTCCAAGGGCGTGATGCTGCAGGGTTCCTACACGTGGTCAAAGGCGATCAACCTCACCGACGATGATGGCTGGGCCGGCGTAAATTGGAATTGGGGACCGGTGTTCAACCGCAACCGCGCGGCGGCTGGCTATGACCGCACGCACATGTTCAACCTCGGCTGGGTGTATGAGCTTCCGTTCGGCAAGGGCAAGCAGTTCGCCAATGCCGGCGGCGCGCTCAATCACATTGTCGGCGGCTGGTCAGTGAATGGCGTAATCCAGGCCTATACGGGCACCCCGTTCACGGTGACGGCGCCGGGCGGCTCCGTGAACGCGCCCAGCAATCTGCAGACGGCCGACCAGGTGGGACCGGTGGACCTGCTTCGCCAGGTCGGTCCGGGCACAAACTGGTTTTCGCCCGGTTCGTTCCGCGCCGTGACAGAGCAGCGTTTCGGCACCACTGGCCGCAACATCCTGCGCAATCCCAGCGTGTGGAATACCGACGTGATGTTGAACAAGAACATCGCGGTCACCGAGAAGGTCACCCTGGACTTCCGGTCGGAATTCTACAACCTTCCGAACACGTCGCACTTTGGGGGCGTGGCGAGCTCGGATGTGACGAACCCCAACTTCATGCGCATTCTCAGTGCGTTTGGAGAACGCAGGATCCGGTTCGGACTGCGGCTCGGGTTCTAGACGCTTACCTGAACACCAAAGGCCCCGGACTGATGAGGTCCGGGGCCTTTCGTTTGTGCGGCTGTACTAAGCTTGCGGTATGCATCTTCGACGCCGCGACCTCGCAGCCGGACTCTCCGCCGCGCTTCCCGCTTTCAGTCAGCCGCGCCGGTCAGGCTCGCTCGAAACGCGGCTGCTCGACGCATTGAACCGCATCGACGCCGTGAACACACACGAGCACATCATCCCGGAGTCTGAGCGCACGTCAAGGCCGATCGACTTCTTCACACTCGCCGGGCACTATGCCATCAACGACGTGGTATCGGCCGGGCTGCCGCCTGATGCGCTCGCGCAGATCAACAATCCCGAAGTCGCGGCCGATCAGCGATGGCGCCTGTTTGAACCGTTCTGGAAGCACGCCCGCTTCACGGGTTACGGCCAGGCGCTGCGCATCGCCATCGCCGACATCTACGATTCGGAAATCTCGGCCACGACGCTCGGCAAGATCAATGACGCCATCCGCGCGCAAAACAGGCCCGGACTCTACCGCCGCATCCTGAAGCAGAAGGCGCGCATCCGCGTGTCGGTGCTGGATGACTACTGGAACGCCACGCCTGTGAAGCCGGACCCGGAATTCTTCGTACTGGCGCACAAGTTTGACCGTTTCATCACGCCCGCCACACGCTGGGACGTCGAACAGCTCGAAAAGATCACCGGCGTCTCCATCACATCGCTGGCCGGGCTGAAGCGCGCCATGGAAACGAACTTCCGGCAGTTCGTGGAGCTTGGCATGGCGACGGTGAAGTCCACCATCGCCTACAACCGGGAACTGCTTTTTCGAGAAGTGGGGTCGGCCGATGCCGGGCGGGATTTCGAAGCTTTGATGAAGGGCGAACGTGTGCTGCCGGAACGCTTCCGCCGCAACGTGGAGCGGCCTTTCCGCAATCTGGAGGATCACATGTTCCACCACCTGATGGGGCTGGCGGCGGCGCATCGCGTGCCTGTACAGATCCATACCGGGCTGCATGCGGGCAACGGCAACTTCATCGCCAACTCCAACCCCACACACCTGACGAACCTGTTCTTCCTCTACCCTCAGGTTCGTTTCGATCTTTTCCACATGAGTTATCCCTACCAGGGCGAATTGTCGGTGCTGGCGAAGATCTTCCCCAATGTCCACGCCGATTTCTGCTGGGCGCATATCATTTCGCCCGGCGCCGCGCGGCAGGCTTTGCACGAATTTCTGGAGACCGTGCCGGCGAATAAGATCTTCGGATTCGGCGGCGACTACCGCTATCCCGAACTCACTTACGCCCACGCGAAGATGGCGCGGCGCAACATCGCGCAGGTGCTGGCGGAAAAGACCGCCGCGGGCTTCTGCGGTGAAGACGAAGCCCTGGAGTTGGGGCGTATGCTGCTGCACGACAACCCGGCGGCGTTCTTCCTGCGGGCAGGGTGATTCAGCAGTGGCGAAAGTGCAGAGGATCGCGCAGATTCTGCAGTTCCCGGTAGTAGTACAACGGAGTGGGGCGGCGATCCCGGAATCTTAGTAACTTCAGAAACTCGATTTCCTCGTCCGTCGCGTTTGCGCTGAGCAGCGGGTCCCTGAGGAACTCCTCGAACCCCGGCTCGACGTGGAAGGGGCCATCCGGCTCGCGCTCCACAAACTCGAACCTCTTGAGATGGCCCAGTGTGAGCCGGCGGTTGAGCACGATGGCCACGCCGAAGGTTTCCAGATCGATGTCCCATGATTCGATCAGCGGATCCATGAACGAAACGCAGTTGTCCACGGATACGTGAAACACGTCGGTGTCGAGAAACTCAAGGATCATCACCCGGGTCTGTTCGTAGCTGCGTCCGCCGAGCCGCGCCACCATGCGCAGCCACTTCTCGCTCTCCAGTTCCTCTCTGGCGACGTTCTTGGCCACATCCAGCAACTTCTGCGTCACCAGTCGCTCCAGTTCGCCGAAGGGCTCGCGGGAAAAGATGTCACGGATGCGGCCTACGCTTGCCGGACTGCACTTGCGCAGCACCAGTTCGCGGAACTCCTTGAAGAGAGGTAGCGGCGGTTCTTCGACGCGCTTTTTGAGGGACTCGGCCCGCTGAAGGTCGGCCAGTTTGGAGAGTTCGCCGGCATGGAGACCGAGGAACTGCTCAATTTTCTCGTAGACGTCGGTACGGTTGGGAGCCGGCGGCGTCTTGCGTCCGGCCAGCAATTGCGAGATGTAGGACTCGGTCACCTCCGCGGCGGCGGCCAGGCTTCTCTGTTCTTTTCCAAGTTCCTTCAGACGGCGCCGGATCACCTGCGCAAGATCCATTGTGCTTCCCCCTTGGGCAGCGAGTTCACCAGCAGCGATTAAGCGGACGCCCGCAGTATACCGGGATGGCCTTGACAAGTAAAGAGACTTCACCGACAATGGTTAAGGAGCGTGCTATTTCGCCTGCTCTGCGGATCAACCGGGCTAAGCCGGCCTGTCCGCCCCTCTTGCTTAGCAACCACGACAACCTGGGAGGTTGCGATGTCTGATCCGAGCACAACCACAGCCTTCTTCCTGGTACCGGGATTGGCCTCCGCCTGCGGCATCCTGAGCTTGGCGCTGGCCTGGGCCGCCTGGCAGCGATCCTCCCGGCTTTCGATTCCTTTGATCGTGAAATTGAAGCGCAGCGGGAAGTGACGGGAGGCTCCGAAGAGTACATGAAGGCTCGCGAGACGACGATGATCACGTTGAAGATCAGTTCCGCAGAGTTGGAACTGTTGACTGCACTGGCTTCGGATCAGCTATTCCGCCGGGAATTTATCGATCCCAAGATGCCAGGCCACAAGAACAACGCCGAGGAAACCATTCTCGGTAAAGCCCTGGTTGCGCGGCTACGGACCGTGCTCGGCCATGGCAGCCCGGCAAAGACAGTGCCGGCCAGAATGGTGGGCTGATGCCGTTTGAACAGCGTTTTCCGCGATCATTCAATGCCGCCTCGGTGCGCGAGCATGCGCCGCAGGTTTCGGGCGTTTATGGGATTTCGAATGCGGCCGAGTGGATCTACATCGGCGAAAGCGACAACATACAAGGCACGCTGCTGGCGCACCTGCTCGACCGGCAAAATCCGCTTTTCGGAATGCGTCCGACGGGATTTGTGTTTGAGATCTGCGCGCGGGCAGGCAGACCTGCCCGGCAGGACCGGCTGGTGCTGGAGTACGAGCCGGTCTGCAACCGCCAGTTGCCGCGTTAGCCGCCTGGCGTTGCGGTTTGGGTTCGGATGGAACAGTGATAAGGAGATACCAGTGGCAACTGCGGCGACGCAATTCGTTCTCAAAGGATTCAGCCAGGAGACTGGATTCCGGATCTTCGTGTTCGAATGCCACATGCCGGACCGGACCCGGACTCCGCTAACGGTGAAGGCCGACATGGCGTTGGCGCGCAAGTACAACATCGCGCTACAGGAGCTTCCGCTGCTGTGCCGCGAAATCCTTGAGCGCTACGATCAGGCCGGCGGCGACCGCACGTTCACGTATACCGAAGACGACATGGCGCGTCACTCCACTGAGCGCGCGGCCCGCGCCGAAGCTTCCAAGAGGAAACATCCGCCGCGCCGCCCGGCGACGGACAATGCCGGTGCGGCCTGGCGTCATCCGCCGGGGTAAGGATCGATTCACCAAAACCCAGAGACCGGCGAGTCCAGAGGTCTTGTTGACCACTGCGACACGGCGCCGGTGCTCGCCAGTCGGATCAGTGCGCTGATGCGTCTGCATCATTGCTCCATTCCCCTTCCTGAGACAAGATCGGGGAAGAAAGGAGGCAGACGATGAAAACGATGATTGGTTTTCTTTGCGCACTTGCGCTCGCCGGCGTCCTGATTGCGGAGAGTTCAGTGCCGCTGGTTGCCGACATGCCCTTTGCGTTCTACGTAGGGGAGCAGTGGATGCGGGCGGGCGAATATAGCGTGCAGCGCGAAGCCGGCAGATCGCTGGTGTGGGTATCGCCATCCGAGCCCGCCGCCCGCGCAGTGTACTTCGCCTTCGGCGCCGCAGCGAAAGTGAAGGAATCCCGGCAAAACCTGCTGGTCTTCAACAAGTACGGCGAACGGTACTTTCTCTCGCAGATCATCCACGCCGGTGACAACGTCGCAAGCGAACTTACCAGGTCCGCGCGGGAGCGTGAGATCGTCACCAGTACGTTGGTCAGCGGCATCCGCCCCACGCGAGTGGTGATTGTCGCGCATGTCCGCTGACGGGCGCGCCGCTTTAGGACACGATATGTTCCCTCACCGCGCGGAGCACGGCTTCGGTACGCGAATGTGCCGAGAGCTTTTGTAAGATGTGCTGGATGTGATTACGCACGGTGATTTCATGGATGTTCAGCTCCTGGCTCACGGAGCGGGTGGACAGACCGCGGGCCAGGAGTTGAAGGATTTCCACTTCGCGGGTGGTTAATGCCAGATGAGGAGCCGGGGCCGGCGACAATAGGTGTTCGATATCGTGCCCGGTCAATGCCCCTACCTGAGCCAGGAACCTCCGTGTCACCGTTTCCAGTCTCTTGCGAACCGTAACGTCCCGCGCCAGGTGTATGACCAACAGTTCCTTTTCGGGCGTGCGGGTGTGCAAAACCGACAGGTTCACCCATTTCGTACTCCCGGCTGTTAGCTTCACTTTCAGATCGAAGCACGGAACCGGTAGCCCCTGGGCAGCCATCCGGATCACCGGACAATCCCCGCGGCACACTGGTGCGCCAATTGCATCCACACCCTCCAGCAGGGCGGCACATGGACGATGCACGGCTTCGCTTGCGGGGACGCCGAACAGTTCTTCCGCCGCACGGTTCCAATGGCGGACAGTTCCATCGATGCCAACGGCGAATCCCGCATCCGCCGTCCCAATGAGCAATTCCAAAACATCGTGCTCCCGCATGGCCGGCACTCCGCCACTGGAGGCTCTTGCAGATAGAGGGCCAGACTTCACCTGAAAATGAGGGTGGGGCCGCCGGACCCAGCCGCCCAGATCCGCCCATCGGCGATGTCCAAGGTGTGGTAGCCAGGCGGCACACTTTCCGTCCAGGTGCGCCCGCCGTCGCTGGACTGTACAGTGCCGGAGGGGCCGGTGGCCACCAGCACATCTCCGCGCCAGCGCACCGCACTGAGGTAGAGGGGCGGACCTTGCACCGGGGTCCACGTCAGGCCGCCGTCACCGGTGACGGCAACATGGCCCCGGGCCTCACCCGGCTTCTGAAAATCGCCACCCACCACAATGCCCCGGCGATGGTCCTGGAAGGCGATGGAGAAGATGCCCGAGGAAGCCCCATCGTGACGCACGGGCGTCTCGGAGGCATCCCAAGTGCGGCCCCAATCGCTTGACCGGAAAACGCGGCCGCCACCTTTTCCCCCGGTGGCGAACCAGGCCCTGCCGCCGGTACCGACAATGAGACAGGTACCGCTGGCGGCAAAGGCGGATTCGCCGGGCCGCGCCTCAGGCAGACGTTCGGGACGCCGCCATGACTTGCCGCCGTCATCGGTGAGCCTGATGTCGAAGGTGGCGCCGGCCGGATCCCCCATCAACACACCGCGCCGCGGATTCCAGAATGCGATGGCGTCCCAGAAACCTTTAGGGGCATCGTTTGCCAGCAGCAGGCGCCAGTTCGTCCCGCCGTCGATGGTGTGATAAAGCCGCGACGCCGGGCCGGGACCGGCGCTGAGCGCAAATGCGGAGTTGGCGTCGAAGGCTTCGATATCGCGGAAATCGAGGGCTTCGGTGGCCGGAGGGCTTACCCGCCGCCACGTTACGCCGCCGTCAGTGGTGCGCAAGATCGCGCCCTCAGTTCCGCCCGCCCAGGCGATCCTGCCGCTGACGGCGCTCAGTCCGCGGAAACTCGCCGCGTTTGCCATGATCGCCAGCGCAAAGAGGGAAAAAATCAACTGGACATTCCGGTGGGTTCTGCCGATGGAGGGAGAGGCGGGAGTCAGCATGGATACCAAGGCGCACACTGAGGGCAACCTGATTGTACTCGACTTCGCGACGCTGCCCGAAGCGTTGCAACTCTGGAAACCGTGGACAGACGCGCGGCGGCGCGCCGAGATTACCGACATCCTGCATGAAGCGCTGGCTTCAGCCGGACTCAGCCTGGAGGTGCGGGTGCAAGGCAAGACCGTCGTACATCTGGGCGAACCCGAAAAGGCGGGGCTGATTCTTGGCCTGGTCAGCAAGGGCTATTGCGCGACGCCCTGACGCCCCTCAGATCACCACTTCATCCAACTCGCGCCGCGGCGTGGCCTTCACCTGCGGCCCGTAGCCAAAGCGCAGCACCAGTTGAGGATAGCCCGACGCGCCAATCAGGCTGCGCAGTCGCCCCCGCAAGGCGGGAGTCTCCACCGGTTGGTTGAGGAACGAGGCCGACACGCCTTCCACCCGCAGCCGCAGCAACACGCGTTGCAGCGCCTGTCCCGCCGCCAGCCATGCCGCCGGATAATCCTCGGGTGTGCCCAACACTGTCAGCCCCGGCGAACCCTCCGCCAGTTGCCGGTCCATCGCGGCCTGCCCGGTCCCCCAATCGAAGGTTCGCACCACAAACGGGCCCAGGTAGGACAGCAGATCTCCCATGCCCTGCGCGTAGCCCGGCAGCCCATCCCTGCTGTCACTGCGGTTGGGATGGACCCACTCAGCCAACTCGCGGCGGAAGGAGACGTCGGCGCCCTGCAAGCGATCGCCTTCGGCAATCAGATTGGCCAACTCATGCCGTTCCGCCTCCCGCTCCACCGGATGGAGCCACGCCCCTTCGGACTCCGCAGCTTCCCGAAGCGCTTCGGCCAAACCCGCCGGCAGCGGCCGGTCCTCAAACCTATGACGGTTGGTGTGGCGTACCGGGATCACCAGGAAGAGCGCTTCCTCCAGTTCGCCCGGTCTGGTGGCGGCGCCCCGGCTCACCCGCGCCAGTAAGTCCGGCTGCCCCGGATCGGGAAACGCTGCCACCAGCGGCTGATAGCCGGAGTGCGTCATCGCCAGCCGCAGGTTCAGCAACGCCGCTCCGCAACTGATGATCAACTCCCGGTCATCGGGGTCCACCACGGGCAGCCTCCGCGACCGGTCCGCAAACAAATCGATGTGGTCATCTGCCACACGAAAGAGCCAAGGCTGCGTGTTATGACCCGACGGCGCCAATACGGCGTATTGCAATAGCGACCGGAGATTCATCGCTTGCCTCCAGGTTCCAAAAGGGAGCACGTCCTTTGCCAATGGTCCGGATGAGCATAAAATGAAGGTCGTGACCTCCGCTGCACTCCTTCTGCTTGGCGCCTCCCTTCTGGCGGCGGCGCCCGATTTTGTCCGTGAGGTGGAACCGATCCTCAAGAAGAACTGCACGGGCTGTCATGGCGCGGCCGTGCAGACCAGCGGTCTTCGATTGGACCGTTCCACTGACGCATTGCGGGGAGGCTATTCCGGTCCGGCCATCCAGCCGGGCAACGCCGCCGCCAGCAAACTGATCCAACTGGTGGAGGCCGGCAAGATGCCGCCCGCGGGTAAGAAACTCGCCGCGGCAGAAGTGGGCATACTCAAGGCCTGGATCACGGCTGGCGCGAAATTCCCGGCTGAAACGGGGCCGGTCCGATCGCAGCAGAGAACATCGCATTGGTCATTCCAGCCAATTCGCCGCCCCGCCGAACCTGTGGTTGGAAACGCCGCCTGGAGCAGGAACGCCATCGATCGTTTTGTGCTGGCCCGGTTGGAGAAAGAGCGCATCCAGCCTTCGCCGGAAGCGGAAAAAACCGCGCTGTTGCGCAGGCTTTCGCTGGACCTGACCGGCCTTCCACCCACCCCCGCGGAAATGGAGGACTTCCTCACCGACACAACATCGGGCGCCTACGAACGCGCCGTGGAACGTCTTCTGCATTCGCCCCATTACGGAGAGAAGTGGGCGCGTCATTGGCTGGATCTGGCCCGCTACGCCGATTCCGACGGCTATGAGAAAGACAGCCCGCGGCCCTGGGCATGGCGCTATCGCCACTGGGTGATCGATGCGCTTAACAAGGACATGGGCTTCGACCGTTTTACGATCGAGCAACTCGCCGGCGACTTACTGCCCAATCCAACGCCCGATCAGAAAGCGGCCGTGGGCTTTTACCGCAACTCGCTGACCAATCGCGAAGGCGGCGTCGATACCGAAGAATTCCGCATTGCCCAGGTGAAGGACCGCGCGAGCACCGTCGGCACAACCTGGCTTGGCCTCAGCGTGGGTTGCGCGGAATGTCACGACCATAAGTACGACCCGATTTCGCAGCGGGAGTTTTACTCGCTGTTCGCATTCTTCAATCAGTTGATGGACCATGACGTGGAAGCGCCGCTGCCCGGCGAACTCGGGCCCTGGCTGGCCGCCCGTCCTGGCTACGAGGCCTCGCGTCAGGCGATGTTTGCCAGCTACGGAGGCCCTGAGTTGATGCGGGAATGGCGGGCGAAGCTGTTGAGGGCGGCCGATCAGCCGGGCAACAACGACCCCATCCAGTTTGCATGGAAATACGTCGGCAACCTGACCAACGGCCTTCAGCCCGTTCTGCGCCTGGAGGAATCACAGCGGCCGCGCGAGCAGCATGAACAGTTGGTGGATTATTTCATCGATCGGGCCGGTGACGTCTTTTCGAAGGAAGAGCTGGCATTGCGAAACTGGCAGTCGCTGCGCAAGGAATGGGCGGCGCTGGAGGCTTCGGCGCCGAAGATCACAATGGCGCAGTCGGTGCGGCAGTCCTTCTCGCCGCGTAAGAGCCATATCCTGATGCGCGGCGATTTCCGCAGTCCCGGCGTGGAAGTGTTGCCGGGCACCATGGCGGCGCTGCCTCCAATGAAGGGTGAGGCGAACCGCCTGAACCTGGCGCGCTGGCTGGTCTCAAGGGAGAATCCGCTCAGCGCGCGGGTGACGGTAAACCGCGTGTGGCAGGAATACTTCGGCCGCGGCCTGGTTTTCACTTCAGAAGATTTCGGCGCGCGCGGCGAGAAGCCTTCGCACCCCGAGTTACTCGACTGGCTTTCAGCCGAGTTTATGGAGAGCGGCTGGCGCTTCAAGCATCTGCACCGGCTAATCGTGACCTCCTCCACCTACCGCCAGTCTTCCAAGGCGCGCCACGATTTGAAGGAGAAGGACCCCGATAACCAACTGTTGGCCCGGCAGACGCGGTTGCGACTGCCTGCCGAAGCGATCCGCGATTCCGCGCTCGCCGCCGCCGGATTACTGACGCCCACCATCGGTGGGCCGGGCGTGCGGCCGCCCCAGCCCAAGGGCGTCACCGAACTCAGCTATGCCAACAGTGTGAAATGGCCGGAGTCGGACGGTCCTGACCGTTACCGCCGCGGGCTCTACATCTTCTTCCAGCGCACCGTGCCGTATCCGCAGTTGATGACGTTCGATTCGCCGGATGCGGTGCAGGCCTGCAGCCGCAGGCAGCGCTCCACCACTCCGCTGCAGGCGCTCAACCTGCTGAACGACCCGGTATTTCTGGAAGCCGCGCAGTCACTGGGCGTGCGGCTGTTGCGGGAAGCCCCGCCGTCCTTTGATGAGCGCATGAAGCTGGCCTTCCGGCTCTGCCTGGGCCGCGACCCCAAGCCGAAAGAAGCCGAGGCCATGGGCCGCTACTATCAAAAGGAACTGGCTGCCCTGCAGGCAAACCCGGAAGAGGCGCGCTATCTTCACCCGCAGACGGTCGCTCAAGCCGCTCCGTCAGAAGGCGGAGCCTGGACCGTGATGGCGCGTGTGCTGCTCAATCTTGACGAGTTTATTCACAGGGAATAGGTCTTATGAATCCGACACGGCGTGGTTTCTTTCAGAAATGCGCGGGAGGCCTTTGGGCCGCCGCGCTTGCCGAGCGCCTGGGCGCCGAGGGCATGATGGCTCGTCAGCCGCACTTCCCGGCCAAAGCCAGGAACGTCATCTTCATGTTTATGGAGGGCGGCCCCAGCCAGTTGGATCTGTTCGATCCCAAACCTGGGTTGAGTAAGTGGGCGGGAAAGCCGCTGCCGCCGGAGTTCATCAAGTTCTACGAATCGAAACTGGCGTTCGCCCAGCCCGATGCCGGGGTGCTGCCGAGCCCGCGCACCTTCAAACAATGGGGCCAATGCGGCACCGAAATGTCGGACTGGATCCCGCACACCGCCGCGCGGGCCGATGACATCTGCCTGATTCGCTCCATGCACACCGATGCGTTTAATCACCACCCCGGCCAGTTGCTGCTGTTCAGCGGCAGCATGCAGTTCGGCCGTCCGTCGGTGGGGGCGTGGGTGACCTATGGGCTGGGCTCGGAATCGCAGGACCTTCCGGGATTCGTGGTGCTTGCCTCGGGCCGGGGCACCTCCGGAGGCGTCACCAACTGGACCAACGGCTTCCTGCCGTCGCTCTATCAGGGCACGGTGTTCCGCAACTCCGGCGACCCGATCCTTTATCTTTCCAATCCGGGCCAGTTGTCGCGGCAAACGCAGCGCACCACGCTGGACGCGCTGAAGGAGTTGAACGAACAGCACATGGAAGAGACCGGCGAGTTGGACATTTCCTCGCGCATCGCCTCCTATGAACTGGCATTTCGGATGCAGACGGCAGCGCCCGGCCTGCTGGACTTTTCCAAGGAGACGACGGCCACGCGCGAATCCTATGGCATCGACGACAAAACCACGCGGTCGTTCGGAACCAACTGCCTGCTGGCCCGCCGCATGGTGGAGCGCGGGGTTCGTTTCGTCATGCTGGCGCACGCTTCCTGGGACGACCATACTGAGCTGAATAAGAAGCTGAAAGAAAACTGCGACATGACCGATAAGCCGGTGGGCGCGCTGCTGGCCGATCTTAAGCAGCGCGGGCTGCTCGATTCCACCCTTGTCGTCTGGTGCGGTGAGTTCGGCCGCACCCCGATGGTAGAGCACCGGCTGGGCCGCAACCCTGACCAGGGCGGCCGCGACCACCACCCGTTCGCCTACTCCCTTTGGATGGCCGGCGGCGGCATCAAGGGCGGGCAGGTTGTCGGCAAGACGGACGAGTTCTGCATGCGGGCCGAAGAGGACCCGATCCACGTGCATGACGTGCAGGCCACCATGCTCCACTGCCTCGGGTTCGATCATACACGGCTCACTTACCGCCACCTTGGGCGCGATTTCCGCCTTACCGACATCCATGGCAACGTGGTGAAGAAGCTGCTCGCGTGATTTTTCGCCGCCTCAAACGGATGGAGGAGGAACTGTGCGCCCTCCGCGCGGAAGTCACGGAACTGCGCAAGCTGGTCCATAGCGGCCGGCACGTGGACCTGGTGGACCTGGGCGATCTGCGCATGTTCATGTACACGGGTGATTTCGGCCATCTCCAGATTGACGATTCGTGCAAAGGAAAATCGGCGTCGCCCGCCACGCGCGATCTGTTCTCGCCGCCGCTTGATATTCGCCAGTGTTACGACAGCCCCACGACCCCCATCCCGCTGTTGCTGATGGCTCACTATTGGCTGCATGGGCTGGACTTCGTCTTCTTCGACATCGGCTGCCACTACGGCGAATTCGCGATGACCGCCATGCGCCACATCCGCGCCTGCGGCCGGCAAAACCGCCTGATCGCCTTCGACCCCGGCGTGGCCGGCAACCTGGTGCCGTTCAACCTGCAGCTTAACGGAATGCAGGACATGATCACCTACGAACGGTGCGCGGTCTCAGAGGCAACCTATCCCGCCATCATCTACACGGAAACCGATATCGGCGCCAATAACCGCTTCGTCAACCGGCCAGGTGAATCGGAGGGGGCGTCGTATGTGTGCCCCAGTGTTTCGATCGACGACTACGTGCGCGGACACGGCATCACGGAACACCTGATCTGCAAGATTGACACACAGGGCGCCGAGTATGAAGTGATGCGGGGGCTCAGGCAGACGCTGGCCACACGCCACGTCTGCTGCATCATGGAGTTCACGCCGGGGGCGCTGCAGTCGCGGGTGGATCCGGCGGCGTGGCTTCACGGATTTTCTGACTCATTTCTCCTTTTCGATCTGGATCAGATGGAGCCGCCCACCAAGCGCAGGGTGGCGGCGATTGATCCGGCCGATATGCGCCCTTTTCTGGATGCGGTGAGCCTGCGGCCTTACCAATGGAGCGATGTGCTGCTGGTTCCCAGGACGCTGCCCGGCGCGGCCAGCCTCCTTCTCAGGCTGAACGGGCAACCGGCAGACGCAGGCGGCATTGAAGTATCGTTGCTAGATGCTGAGAACAACTCTGGCGGGGCTGCTCTGCGCAGCCCTCTGCCCGGCACAGCAGTATGACCTGCTGCTGAAGGGCGGTCACGTCCTCGACCCGAAGAACAATGTGGAGGCGGTGCGCGACGTGGCCATCCGGGGTGGCAGGGTGGCGCGAATCGCCGCCTCGATTCCGGCGGCTGAGGCCAAGACCATAATTGACGCCGCCGGCCTGTATGTCACTCCGGGCCTAGTGGACGTCCATGCCCATGTCTACGCGGGCGTGCATGGAACCAGCGTCGCGGGCGGACCCAGCAGCGTCATGCCGGACCACGTAGGCTTCCGAAGCGGCGTCACGACCATGGTGGATGCCGGCTCGGCCGGGTGGCGTAACTTCCCCGAATTCCGCCGCACCATCATCGACACTTCAAAGACACGGATCCTGGCCATGCTCAACATCACGGGCATGGGAATCCCGAATTACGAGGTGGAGCAGAACCCCGAAGACCTGGATCCGGTCACCACGGCCCAGATGGCCAAGAAACACAAGGATGTCGTGGTCGGCATCAAGTCGGCTCACTGGCACGCGCCCAACTACCTCTCCGTGGAGCGGGCCATCGAGGCGGGCAATCTGGCCGGCATTCCCGTGATGGTGGACTTCGGCTACTTCCTCAAAGAGCGCCCCTATCAGACCCTGGTGACCGACAAACTCCGCCCCGGCGACATGAGCACGCACTTCTACCGCTGGCCCGCGCCGCTATTGGACGCCAACGGCAAGGTAGCCGAATTCCTCCACGTGGCGCGCAGGAGGGGCGTGAAGTTCGACGTGGGACACGGCGGCGGCAGTTTCCACTTCCGGCTGGCCGAGCCGCTGGTGAAGCAGGGGTTCTGGCCCGATTCCATTTCCACCGACATCCACGCAGGCTCCATCAACGGCGCGATGATCGACATGCTGAATGTCATGTCGAAGTTCCTGGCCATGGGGGTGCCGTTGAATGAGGTGATCCGCATGTCCACCACCAACCCCGCCAGCCAGATCAGGCGGCCCGAACTGGGCCAGATCGCCGAGGGCGCCGAAGCCGATATCGCGCTTCTGCGGCTGGACAAGGGTTCGTTCGGCTTCATCGACGTAAAGGGCGGCAGAATCAGCGGCGCCGGGCGGCTGAACTGCGAGATGACCATCCGCGCCGGTGAGATCGTGTTTGACTTAAACGGGCGCGCGGGCGTACCCTGGCGCGAAGCGAAAATCGAATACCCGGAGAAATAGACCATGATTTCGTTTTTGCTCTTGATCGTGGCGGTGAACCTCACCGGCCAGCAGAATTATGACATCGTCCTGAAGGGCGGCCACGTCATCGACCCGAAAAACAGGATCAACGGACTGATGGACGTGGCGGTCACCAATGGCAGGATCGCCCGCGTCGCGGCCGACAGTCCCGCCGCGCAAGCCAGGAAGACGGTGAACGCCAAAGGCCTCTTCGTCACACCCGGGCTGATCGACATCCACGTCCACGTCTTTCCGAGGCCCGGACAGCCGGGCGTGCAGCGGGATTCCAGTGTGCCCGCCGACGCGTTCTCGTTTCGCAGCGGCGTCACCACGGTGGTGGATGCGGGCACCACCGGCGTAAAAACATTCCCCGAATTCCGGAAGCAGGTGATCGACCGCGCGCAGACTCGCGTACTGGCCCTGCTGAATATCGTGGCCGCCGGCATGGGCACCGGACAGGAGGATGACCCGGCGCAGTTGGATGCGCAGGCGGCCGCCACGATGGCCAAGGCGAACCGTGGCGTAATCGTCGGCTTCAAGTCGGCTCACTATGCCGGGCCCGGGTGGGAGTCAGTGGAGAAGGCCGTCACAGCCGGAAAGATGGCGGATCTCCCCGTAATGATCGACTTCGGGTACCTCAACAAAGTGCGCAATCTCAACACGCTGTTGCTGGACAAACTGCGCCCCGGCGACATCTATACGCACTGTTACTCCGGTCACCGCGAGGAACTGCTGCCCGATGGCAAAGTGAATCCGGCGATGGTTGCGGCCCGCAAGCGCGGCGTGATCTTCGATGTGGGCCACGGCGCCGGCAGTTTCTACTGGTATGTCGCCACCGCGGCGCTCAAGCAGGGCTTCGCTCCCGACTCCATTTCCACTGACCTGCACTCGGGCAGCATGAACGCCGGAATGAAGGACATGGCCAACACGATGTCAAAGATCCTGAATCTCGGCTCGCCGCTCGATCAGGTGATCTCGATGTCGTCCTGGAATCCCGCCAGGCAGATCAAGCGGCCCGATCTTGGCCATCTCAGCGTGGGCGCGGAGGCCGATGTCGCCGTGCTGCGAGTGGATAGCGGGAGTTTCGGATTCATTGACTCGGCCGGCGCGGCCAACACCGGCTCAAAGAACATTGTGTGCGAGTTGACCCTGCGCAAGGGAAAGGTGGTGTGGGACCTGAACGGGCGGGCGGCGGAGAACTGGCAGAAATTCCGTTACGAAAAAAAGGCGTGGACCAAGTAAACTGGATTCCATGCATCGAAGGACCTTCGTCACCTCTTCTCTTCTGGGCACCGCGGCGGCTTGGGCGGGCGCCAATGACCGTATCCGGTCGGCCGTCATCGGAGTGGGCGGCCGGGGCATGGATCACATCGACAACCTGTTGCGGGCCGGCAATTCCGAGGTCGCCGTGTTGTGCGACCCTGACCAGGAACGTTTGGCGAAGGGCGCTGCGGTGGTGCTGGAACGCACGGGAAAATCGCCCCGGCTTGAGGCCGACCTGCGAAGGGTGCTGGAAGACAAGAGCGTGGATGTGGTCTCCATCGCCTCCTGCAATCACTGGCATGCATTGAGCACGGTGCTGGCGTGCCAGGCCGGCAAGCATGTTCTCATCGAAAAGCCCCTTTCGCACACCTTCGAAGAAGGCCGCAGGATGGTGGAGGCGGCGCGCAAGTACAACCGCATCGTTCAGGGTGGCACGCAGCGGCGTTCCAGCGGTGGCTACCGCAAGGCGATTCAGTTGATACATGATGGCGTGATCGGCGATGTTTATCTGGCGCGCTGGCTGTTGATGAACCCGCGTAAGCCGATCGGATTCAAGCAGCCGGAGGCGCCGCCGGCGAATCTGAACTGGGACCTCTGGCTGGGTCCGGCGCCCAAGCAGCCCTATCACGCAAACCTGGTTCACTACAACTGGCACTGGTTCTGGGATTTCGGGGGCGGGGAGATGTGCAACAACGGGCCGCACTTTGTGGACGTGGCGCGGTGGGGCATGCGCAAGAAGATGCCCGTTCGCATCACGTCTTCCGGTGGGCGTTATGCCTGGAAGGATCAGGCCCAGACTCCCAATACACAAACCGCCATCTGGGAGTTCGAGGATGGAACGCGAATGCAGGGCGAGTTGCGCAACCACCATACGCCGGGCGAGGAAACGGGCTGGTATTTTTACGGCAGTAAAGGAGCGCTGTACATCAGCGACGGCGGCAAGGGCGGGCCGGACAACGTCAAGGGAGTATATAAGGTGTATCTGAACGGCAGTAAGACACCGGAGCCGGATATGGGCCGTCTGGACGACATTGACCATCATTCGAACTTCCTCAGCGCCGTGCGCGCGGGCAAGCGCGAACTGCTGGTGGACGAGATCGAGGAATTGCACCTTTCCACCGTGCCCTGCCTGCTGGCAACGATCTCCTACCGGCTGGGGCGCGAACTGATGTTCGACCCCGCGGCACAGCGCTTCACTGGCGATGACCAGGCCAACCGCATGCTCTCACGTGAATCCCGCGCGCCCTATTCGTTGCCGGAGAAGCTATGACAAGGCGCCAATGGATGGGATTGCTGGGCGCGGCGCCGCTGGCTGGCGCTGGTCAAACGCTTCGCCTGCGGGCGCGCAGCCGCAAGGCTGGATTGGTGAACGAGCATGAACTGTTGTGGCGGACCAGCGAAACGGCCATCATCATCTGCGACATGTGGGACAAGATGTACTGCCGCAATGCCACGGCGCGGCTGGGCGGTATCGCGGTGGAGATGAACCGCGTGATTGGCGCCGCGCGCCAGCTTGGCGTGAGGATCATCCACGCGCCCTCCAGCACGATGGACGTCTACGCGGGTACTCCGCAGCGGAAGAGGATGATCGAGGCGCGGCCGGCCACGCCGCCCGTGCCGATCGCCAGTTGGTGCTATCTCGACCGTAAGTCTGAGGCGCCGTTGCCGATCGTGGACTCAGACCCCTGCGACGATGAAGTGCCGGGAGAGAAGGTGCGCATCTACACCCGGCAAAACGCCGCGCTGGAGATTCGCGAACCGGACGGCATCAGTGATTCGGGTGTGGAAATGTACAACTTTTTCGAGCAGGAAGGCATTCACAACCTGGTGGTGATGGGCGTCCATACGAACATGTGCGTTCTCGGCCGCTCGTTCGGTATCCGGCAGATGACCCGGCTGGGCAAGAAAGTGGCGCTGGCCCGGGACTTGACGGACGCGCTCTACAATCCGAAGCAGCCCCCCTATGTCACCCAGCGGCGGGGTACGGAATTAGTAATTGAACATATTGAACGCTACTGGTGCCCCAGCGTGCTGGGTAGCGATCTTACGAGGGCGGAGGCGGCATGAGAGAACGTGGGATGACGCGGCGCGCCGTGTTGCAAAGGGCGGCGGCGATGGCGGCAGGCGGGTTGGTGCAGGCGCAGACCGCGCGGCGGCCGAATATTCTGTTCGTGATCGCCGACGACTGGTCCAACCGCCATGCCAGCGTGTTCGGGACGCCGTGGGTGAAGACGCCCGCCTTTGACCGCGTGGCGCGGGAGGGTGTTCTTTTCACCAACTGTTTCACCTCAAACCCCAAGTGCAGCCCGTCGCGCGCGACGATGCTGACCGGGCGGAATACCTGGCAGTTGAAGGAAGCGGTCAATCACCAGAGTATCTTTCCGAACGAGTTCCCCGTATATCCCTCGATTTTGGAGAAGTCGGGTTACTTCACGGGATTTACGGGTAAGGGATGGGGGCCGGGCGACTTTCGCTCCACCGGGTTCGCGCACAATCCGGCGGGACGCGAGTTTGTCAAATTCACGGCAAAGCCGGCCTACGCCGGGATTTCCAACAAGGACTACGCCCGGAACTTCGAGTATTTTCTCCAGCAGCGGCCGTCGGGCCAGCCCTTCTGTTTCTGGCTCGGATTCCATGAGCCGCACCGGTTCTACGAAGAGGGATCGGGGGTGCGGGCGGGGAAAAATCCGGCGGAGGTGAAGTTGCCGGGCTACTACCCGAACAGCGCCGTTATCAGGAACGACCTGCTCGATTACGCGCTGGAGGTGGAATCAAACGATCAGCATCTTGGCAGGGTCATGGAGGCGCTCGAAAAGGCCGGCGAGTTGGAGAACACGCTACTGGTGGTGACCTCCGATCATGGTATGCCCTTCCCCCGTTCGAAGGGCCAGATCTATGAGGAGGGGTTCCATATTCCCCTGGCCGTACGCTGGGGAAGGAATATCGCCGGAGGCCGCGTGGTGGATGACTTCATCAATGCCCGCGACTTCGCTCCCACCTTCCTGGAGGCGGCGGGCGTAAAACCCCCGGAGACTATGACTGGCCGCGGCTTCCTGGACGTGCTTCGTTCCACCAGGACCGGGTTCGTGGACCCTGCGCGAAACGTGATGCTCATCGGGAAGGAGCGCCATGACATCGGGCGGCCCAACGATTGGGGATATCCCGTGCGGGCGATACGGACACCGGAGTATCTTTACGTGCGCAATTACGAACCGGACCGCTGGCCTGTTGGTAATCCGGAGACGGGTTATCGCAACTGTGACGACAGCCCCACCAAGAGATTCATCCTCAACCGGTTTGACGAGCAGTACCGCTTGTCGTTCGGGAAGCGGCCGCCTGAGGAATTGTACGACATGAAGACGGATCCGGATTGCCTGCGGAACCTGGCGGATGAGGGCAAGCATGTGCTGGCCAAGCGCGCGCTTCGCGAACGGATGGAGGCGATGCTGAAGGAGGAAGGAGATCCGCGATTGAACGGCAACGCGGCGTTCTTCGACACGATCCGCTATACCGGCGGGTCGCAGGCCGGCTATGACCAGTGGCTGGAGTTTCAGCGGGCCAAATGAGTTGCGGGCGCCGCGGAATCCGTCACCGCAGCGCCCCCCAAATCAGAAGCCGAAGCGCAGGACCAGTTGCATCGTGCGGCTGTTGGACTGGAATGCCAGGTCAGGCCGCAGGAAGGCCGGGTTGGCTACGCTTGCCGCATTCGACGCCCCCACTCCACCGGGAATCAGCATCGTGATGTCGGAGCCGTTCACCCGGGCTCGCCAGTTGACGGCATTGATGTAGCCGGGTGTGTACTGCGCGTGGTTAAAGGCGTTGTAGGCCTCTGCCCGGAACTCAATGACTTTCACTTCGTCCAGAGAGAAGCGCTTGGCTACGGCCAGATCGAAGTTGTTGATTCCCGGAAGGCGCAGAGTATTGCGGCCGGCAGTGGCATAGGCCCCGTTACCCGCGGTGATGTAACGGGCATTGGGGTTCTCGGCAACCCACCCCACGACGCGAGCGCGGTCGGCAGGCACGTTCGGGTTACAGGGACCACTTCCCGTACACAACGCCCGTACGCCGGAGCCGACATTCGCCGATCCGCCCGGATTCACGATCACTCGGTCGGCGGCGTTGTCGCCGTTCACGTTGGAATCCACACCGGAAAGCGCCGTCGCCCAACCGCCGGTTTCCGCGATGTAGGCCCCGCTCAGTACCCAGTTGCCCGCAACGTTGCGCGCCAGCCAGTTCCGCGTTCCCAGCCGCGGAGTCTCATACAGACAGGACACCGATAAACGGTGCCGCCGGTCGAGCGCCGAATCACCCCGCTCGTTGCGCAGATTCTGGAAATCCTGCGGACGCCGCGGATTGATCAGCGTGGAAGCAACCACCGTCGCCGAATCGTCGATATTGTGCGACCAGGTGTATCCGGTTGCCACCTGCAGGCCTTTGCTGAACCGGCGATTCAACTGGATCCCCATACCGTGATAGCTGGAGTTGCCCTGCGGCGTGAACGACGTCATCGGCGCGAAGAAACCCTGGCTGGCAAGCGTGTTCACGTTGAATCTCATCACGTCGGCCAGGGAGGTGGTGAGCCCGTCGATGGTCTGCTGCGAGGGCGCTTGCAGGAATGTGGGCAGCGCGGCCGTCTCCGGCGAGGTAACCAGGGCCTGCCGGTTCAACTGCATCTGCATCGGCAGATGGACCCCGCGAGTTCCCAGGTACCGCACCTCGAAGGTATAGTCGCTATGAAATGTGTGCTGCACTCCCAGGGTCCATTGCAGCGAATAGGGGCGCACCTGGTCGGGAATGTAGGCCGCCGTATTGGCGCGAGCCGTGGCCGGATCAGTGATCGGCTGAAAGACGTTTGCGATGCCGCCGCCGCCCAGAAAGTTCGGCTGGCCGGCGCGGCTGGTATGCGCGTCCACGGTGGTGGAGAACTGCGGCGGCAGCGACAGCACACCCATGTTCTGATAGAACTGGTCGTAGGCCATGCCAAAGCCGGCCCGGACGGCGGTCTTTCCCGAATGGCCCGGCGACCAGGCCAGGCCCAGCCGCGGAGCAAAGTCGCGATATCCCGGCTTCGGCTCCCGGAAGTCGAATCCCGGAATGCTTGCCACCGAGTTCAGCCGCTGCAGCTTCGCACCCGCCGGCACCCCGACAAATTCATAGCGCAGTCCCAGGTTCAGGGTCAGGTTCGGACGGACCCGAAAATCGTCGTTGATGTAGGCGTAGTGGGACAACAGATTGCCCGCAAATGGCAGCCCGCCCGTGCTGCGCAGCGCAAACTCCGGAGTCAGGTCCAGCAGGTATCGTTCCAGCGTGTTGTAGCGGTAATCGCCCCGCGCTCGCTGCACGAAGAAGTTCGACCGGTTCAGTTTCCTGCCGTCATAGCCAAACTTCAACGTATGACGTCCCTGCAGATAGGTGGCGTTATTCATCACCTGGTAGCTGTTGGACCGGTCGGTCTGGGGAAATACCCAGAACGGTCCGACGCTCAAACCGAGATCGTTAAACTGCAGGGTGGGAAAGGCATCGAGCCCGGGAAATGAATACTGATCCACCGGATAGTCCGAGGTGTAGCGCGTGTAGGCCAGCCGCAGTTCGTTGGTGAAGGCCGGGCTGAAGGTATGGAAGTGGCTCAAGGAGGCCAGGTGCGAACTGAGCACCGAAGGAGTGAAGAACTCCGGGAGTCCCGCGTTCGCATCGATGCTCTTAAAACTGCGCTTCATATAGCGGGCGCGAATCTGATCGCGCGCCGAAACGTTGTAGTCGCCGCTGGCCACCCAGTTTTGAACCGTCTCGTAGCTGGCTCCGATGGCCCGAAGCGTGCCGAGTGGAACCTGCACGCCGTTCACCGCCACCGAACGGCCGGAAGCCACCGCCGCGGCCGGCACATGCTTCTGAAAGGTCTCCAGGTTGGGCCGGCTAAGCCCACCGATGCCCTCAAGAATACGGTAGCCCTCGGCCGTCGGGACATTCACAGTACCCGCGTTGCCCGCCGCCCGTCCCGTCGGATTGTACTCGTAGTTGAGGAAATAGAAAAGCTTGTCCTTGCGAATCGGCCCGCCCAGGTTGCCGCCCACGCGGTTCTGATCGTAGCGCGGCCTGCTGCGCACACCGGTGCGCTTGAAGCTCTCGTCAATGGCATTCAGGTTGCGGTTCTGAAAATACTCATAGAGCGTCCCGTGCACCTGGTTGGTCCCCGTTTTCACGATCGTATTGAACTGGCCTCCGGTGGAGTGGCCGAATTCGGAGGAGAACTGATTCTGCAACAGCGAAAACTCCGCCACCGCCTCATTGGTCACCGCGATCACCGGTCCGGTTGTGGCACGGTCGTTATTGTCGATGCCGTCCACCATGAAGTTGTTGTTGCTCGGACGCTGCCCGCCCACCGACGGGCCCGTCCCGAACCCGATTCCGCCATTGGAGGCCACACCCGCCGAATAGAGGCTCAGGTTCAGCACACCGAGGCTGCTGACGCCCGTCAGCGGCAACTGCTGCGCCTGCCGCGCTCCGTAGGTGCTGCCGATCTGCGCCGTTGTCGTGTCCAAAAGAGATGGCGCCTCGGTTACGGTGACTGAGGAAACGGCGGCGCTCACCTCCAACGTGATGTTTGCCGTGGCGCTCCGGTTGAGTTGCACCGCCACATTGCGTATTGAACTGGTCTGGAACCCCTCGGCCCACGCCTTCAACGTGTAGCTCCCCACGGGAAGATTGCCGAAGCGGTACTGGCCGAGCGAGTCCGAAACCGCCGCCTGTTTGGCATTCGTACTCTGGTTGACAACCTCCACCGAGGCTCCGGCCACCGCGCCGCCCGACGCATCCAATACCGTACCGAGCAGGTTGCCGTC
>JANRLE010000381.1:0-10741 GCA_033762895.1 Bryobacteraceae bacterium
ACCGGCGTCCACCATCGTCGTCACGCCGGTACGGAAACTGAAGGCATCCGGCTGTACGCTGTTGTCACCGGCCCACGCATCCTCCACGCCTGTGGTGTGGAACACGTGGACATGAAGATCAATCAGCCCGGGCGTGACGTAGAGCCCTTTCAAATCCACCGTGCGGCGGGCCTGCGAGGGCGCGATATTCGCCGCCACCGCCGCGATCCTGCCGCCGCTTACCGCCACATCGCGAACCGCGTTCACCCCGTTCTTAGGGTCGATGACGTGGCCGCCCTTCAGCAGCACGTCATAGGTCTGGGCGCTTGCGCCCCACGCCGCCAGCGCCGCCACTACCAGCTTAAGCATTGACCACCCGTTCCCGCGTACGATCCCAGGCCAGGTACTTGCGCTTGCGGTACGATTCCACGCCCATGCGCGCCGCCACCACACCGTAGTAACCCAGCATGTGGTCGCACTTCAAGGGCTCATTGGTGCGGATGGCCGCCTGCAGGTTCTTATGATGCAGCGCGATGTCCTCGGCGCCTTTCTTCGTGTATTCCACCGGCTTCACCTCACCCGCATACAGCCTCTGCGGCGTGATGGTGAACCCGGTGCGATTGAACTCCAGCGTCGCCTTATGCCCGCGCAGCACATGATCCACCGGCGTATCGTTCGCCATTGAGGAAACCAGTTGCACGGTGACGCCCTCGGGATAATCCAACAGCATGTTGAACGTATCGGGGATTTCGGCCTTGCTGCCGGCGAATTGGAACTTGCCGCCGGTGGCCACCACCCTCTCCGGGAACGTCAGCCCCAATGATTTGATGATGCGCGTCACGCGATGTACGAACAGATCGCTGGCGATGCCGCCTGAATAGTCCCAAAACCGGCGCCAACTGAAGAACCGTTCCGGATCCCATGGCCGTTTGGGCGCCTTGCCCAGGAAGGTGGTCCAATCCACGTTCACCCCGGGTTTGGCGTCGGGGTCCTCTTTGTACAGCCAGAAATCGTCCTTGTGATTGCGCGAATAGTCGATCTGCGCCAGAACCACTTTGCCCAGGTAGCCTTCCTTCACATATTGGTTGGCCACTTCGTAGGATTCGTCGGACATGCCCTGCACGCCCACCTGCATCTTCTTGCCGGTCTGCTTGACGGCGGCCACTACGCGCTTGGCCTGGTCGATGTCGTAGGTCATCGGTTTTTCGCAGTAGACGTGCTTGCCGGCATGCAGCGCGTCAATGGTGCACTGGGCGTGCCAATGCTCTGGCGTCGCCACCAGCACGTAGTCGATTTCCTTCTGCTCCAGCAGCTTGCGGTAGTCCTTGTAGGGCTTGCCGCCGGTGAGGCCGGCCGCCGCTTCCAGGCGCTTGTCGAAGAGATCGCTGACGCCGTTCACTTCGATATTGGCTTCTTCCTTCATGCGCACCAGCGCGCGCATGTGGCCGTTGGCCATGCCGCCGCAGCCGATCACTCCGATGCGAAGCCGGTCATTGGCGCCCTTCACCTCGTCATAGGCTTTGGCTGTGCTCGCAATCGCGGCACTGGTGGCCAGGAAGTTTCTGCGTGTAACGGAGTCCATGCGCTTCATTGTACAATCTGGCGTGTTGCTGAATCGAAGAGAGTTTCTGGGAAGCGCCATGCTGGCCGCGCAGGCACGCAAGCCGAACGTCATCGTCATCCTGGCCGACGACCTTGGTTACGGCGAACTGGGCTGCCAGGGTAACCGGCAGATCCCTACGCCGAACATCGATTCCATCGCCGAAAATGGTGTGCGGTTCACCTCCGCCTATGTCAGCGCGCCATTCTGCTGCCCCTCCCGCGCGGGATTGATGACGGGCCGCTACCAGACGCGATTCGGCCATGAATTGAATGTCACCGGCAGACTGAACCTGGATCCCGGCGTGGGACTGCCGGTTCAGGAAAAAACCATCGCCGACGTGTTGAAGGCCGCCGGCTACGCCACGGGCATTTTTGGAAAGTGGCACTTGGGCACGGACGCGAAGTTTCACCCGCTGCGGCGGGGCTTCGATGAATTCTACGGCTTTCTGCACGAAGGGCATTTCTTCGCGCCTCCGCCCTATCGCGGAATGACCACGCGGCTAAGGGTGAAAGAGCCGCCTTATGACGACAACAACCCGCTGCTGCGCGGGACGGAGCCGGTGGAAGAGACCGAATACCTGACGCACGCCATCACGCGCGAGGCCGTGGCTTTCATTGACCGGCATCACGCCAGCCCTTTCTTCCTGTATCTGCCATACAACGCCGTGCATAGTCCCATGCAAGCGCCCGTGGATTACATGAAGCGGTTCAATCACATGGGCGATGAGCAGCGGCAGGTGTTCGCGGCGATGCTGTCCGCCATGGACGATGGCGTGGGCAGCGTGCTGGGGAGGCTTCGCCAGTGGAACCTGGAACAGGACACGCTGGTCCTTTTCCTGAGCGACAACGGCGGCCCCACGGCAGAGCTTACTTCCGGAAACGGGCGGCTGCGCGGCGGCAAAGGGCAACTTTACGAAGGCGGCATCCGGGTGCCGTTCATGGCACAGTGGAATGGACGCATTCCCGGCGGAAGAGTGATTCACGACCCCGTGATCTCGCTCGACATCCTGCCCACGGCGCGGGAAGCGGCGGGCGGCCAGGCTGCCGGGCTCGACGGCGTCAGCCTGCTGCCATTGATGACGGGCGCGCGCACGGCCCCGCATGACAGTCTGTTCTGGCGTCACGCCGGCGATCTCGCCTTGCGGCGCGGGCGGTGGAAGCTCTTCAAACCCCGCACGCCGGATGCGGCCTTTCAACTCTATGACCTTGATCAGGACTTGAGCGAAACCACGGACCTGGCGCCGCGGCGGCCCGATCTTGTGGCCGAACTGGCGCGGGAGTTGAACGCCTTGAACTCGCAAATGATTCGTCCTCTGTGGGGGGCGCGGTGAACTGGCGGGCTAAGTCGCTGATTCAGAATCTGGTGAGCACGCTTCCGCCGCGGCTCGGCGATCCCGTCTATCACGCGGTTCAGGGAGCGCGCGGCCTTCGTCCGGACACGGGCCAGCAACTGGCGTTTCTGACGCGCATGGCCCAATCGATTGAGCGGCTGCAGGGAAGGAGCGTGGAAGGCGGCCGTTTTGTGGAACTCGGCTCCGGATGGTTCCCGGTAACCCCGCTGTTTCTGATGGCTTGCGGGGCGGCGAGCGTCGAGACGTTCGATGTGTCGCGGCACTACTCGGCCCAGCGCATTTGCCTGGCGGCTGCCGCGCTTCAGAAGGCCGTCGCTGGCTTGGCCGGACACCCCGTGCTGACCGGCGCCGAGCAGACAGGCAAGCTGCCGGAGGGGATCCGCTACCATCACACCGTTCCGCTCCAGGAATTTACGCACCTGGCGCCGGGTTCCATCGACACGGCCTTTTCCAACGCGGTGCTGGCGTACATTCCGCCGCACATCATTGAGCGGATTCACAGGCGTTCGCTCGAATGGATGAAAGACGATGGCCTGTGGGTCCACATGGTCTCCTGCTCCGATATGCGCGCCTATCAGGATCCGGGCCTGCATGCGGTGGACTTTCTTCGCTACTCCGATGAGGAGTGGGCAAAGATCGGAAACAACCGCTTCACGTTTCACAACCGCCTGAGGCGTCCGCAGTACTTTGACCTGTTCCGCAGCGCCGGCTGGTATGTGCATGAGACGGGCGCCGACATCCCCGAGCAGACGCTCGCGACGTTGCACCGCGTTCCGGTGCACGCGCAATTTCAGAGATTCTCACCGGAAGATCTGGTGGCCGGAGCGCTGTGGTTCGTGCTGGGAAGGCCGCCTCACCCCAGCCGCACCGGCATCGACCGCGGGCGCTTTCCGGTGGCATGAAAAACGGCATTCGCGATGGCCGGGGCAACGGCGATGATGGGCGTTTCCCCGGCGCCGGCCGGAGGCAGGTCGCGGCGGTCCAACAGCACGATCCCGAGCGGAGGAACATCGCGCAGGCGCGGCATGCGGTATTTTGCAAAGCTGCCGTTCAGCAGGCGCCCGCCTTCGAATTGGATCTCCTCTGTCAGGGCGCCACCCAGACCCTGGATGATGGATCCTTCCACCTGCGCTTTGAGGTTTGACGGATTCAGGATGCCGCCGCACTCATACGCCATGCAGAATTCGCGGACTCTCGGCGCTCCATTCTCGATTTCCACCCGCGCACAGGCGGCGACGTAGGAACCCTTCTCCGTACCGCAAGCCAGCCCGATTCCCTTCTCTTTGCGCTCATTCCAGCGGAACTTTTTCGCCGCGGCGGTAAGCACGTCGCGCAGCCGAGGGTTTTCCAGATTGGCCAGCCGGAACTCCAACGGATCGGCCGAGGCCGCCTGCGCCAACTCATCAATGAAACATTCCCGGGCGAAAGTATTCGCCGTAGCGGCGATGCCGCGGTACGATCCTTCTCGCAGCGGAGAGTTGCAGTAGAGGAATCGCGTCCTGGTGGCGGCCGTTTTGTAGGGGCTCTCGATGGCGGCCGCGCCGGCGTTGTAGTTGGTGAAATCCCATGCCGTGATGAGGCTGCCCTCCAAGGCCGCTTCCACCTCGAACAAACCCGCGGGACGGAAGTAGGCCCACATGAACTCCTCGGCGCGTGTCCATCGGAGCGAGACCGGCTTCGCCGCCTGTTTGGCCAGTCTGGCGGCTTCAATGGCCACTTCGCCGGTGTGCTTGCCGCCGAAGCCGCCGCCCGAATCGGGCACGATGACGCGCACGCGGTCGTTGCCGAGTTGGAATGCCTGCGCCAGTTGATCACGCACCCCGAACGGATTCTGCGTCCCTGTCCAGACGGTGAGGCTGCCGCCATCCCATTCGGCAACGGCGGCGCGAGGTTCCATGGGCGCGTGCTGAATGTAGGACACCTGGTAGGCAGCCTTCACCCGCTTGCCCGATTGCGCAAGAACCTGATCAACAGATCCCTTTGTCTGAATTCGCGGGGGGCGTCCGCCTTCAGTGATGGCTGTCCGTTTCAGATGATCGAAAAGCTGGCGGCTCGAAGGATGGGCTTCGGTTTTCCATCTGGCCGAAGCGGCGATGGCCTCCACCGCCTTGCGGGCGGCAAACGAGGTGGGAGCCGCGCAGCCGACAAAGGCCCCGTCACGCACGGCGACGACATCAGCCAGTTTCTTCGCGGGGGCCAGATCGGCTTCGATCAGCGTGGAGCCGTACGCCGGCGCGCGCAGCACACAGCCGTACAGCATTCCCGGACGGCGGATATCGGAGGGGAATTCGTGAGCGCCCGTAACGATGGCGCGGCCCTGCACGTGATGTTGGGCTTTGCCGAGCACGCGCCAATCCCTGGCATCGGTAACGTCCCGGTTCCTGGCTGCGGCCGCAGCCTTGCGCACCGCGGGCACAGTGGAGGGAGTGGTGCGGCTGCCGGCCGTGATTCCATCGTTGGGAACCAGACTGGTGTCTGCCATCACCACCCGGATCTTCTCCAACGGCACGCCTAACTCTTCCGCCGCTGCCATCGCGATCTGGGTCCGCGAGCCCTGGCCCACTTCCACCTTTCCGGTGAACACGGTCACGACGCCGTCATCGGCGATTTGAAGGCGCGTGCCGCGGCCGGTTTGCGCTTCCGCATCGCCCGCCGCAAGGCAGATCAGCAGGCCGGAGCCGGCGATGAAGAGAAACTCGCGCCGGCCGGGATCGAATTGATACGCGGGCGGCTCGCGCAGTTCGTACCGCTCCGGTTCGAACTCAGCCATCGATGCCTCCCGTGTGATCGCCGGCCGCACGGCGTACGGCGGCCAGGATTCGCGGATAGCCGCAGCAGCGGCAGAGATTGCCGTTCAAGGCGCTGATGATCTGGGCATCAGTGGGACGCCGGACGCGCTTCAGCAGCGCGGCGGCCGTGAGGATCATGCCGGGCACGCAGTATCCGCACTGCATCGCGCCTTCATCAAGAAACGCCTGCTGCACGGGGTGCAACTCCCCATCGCGCGCCAGGCCTTCGATGGTGGTGATCTCCCTGCCGGCGGCGGCCTTCACCGGAGTGACGCAGGAGGTGACAGGCTTGCCATCCAGCAGTACGGTGCAGGCGCGGCACTGGCCTTCGCCGCAGCCGTACTTCACGCCCATGATGCCGAGGTCTTCGCGCAACGTCTCCAGCAGGGACCGCCCCGGTTGTTCGCGAACCGTTTGTTCCTTGCCGTTGACTCTGAGTTTCAACCTGCCTGGATTATATCGCGATAATCTGATAGTCATGCTTGACCGGCGCGACTTCGTTTCCTCCCTCCTGCTGGCAGCGCCCTCCTGGGCCGCCGCATCCGAATCCGACTGGCGCTATTACGGCGGTGACGCCGGCGCCACCCGGTACTCTCCGCTGGATCTGATTAAACGCGCCAACGTGGCGAAACTGAAGCCGGCATGGAGCCACAAGTGTGGCGACGCATCGCAGCGGCCATCCACCACGATCGAATGCACCCCGCTGGTGGCGGACGGCGTGATGTTCCTCACCACCGCCAAGGTGCAGGTGCGGGCCCTCAACGCAGCCACGGGAGAACCGCTATGGAACTTCGCGCCGCTAGGCCCCGCACCGCGGCAGGCGGGAGTGAACCGCGGCGTGACATGGTTCGAAGACGGCAAGGACCGCCGCGTCTTCGCCGCCATCGTCGACAAGCTTTATTGCCTGAATCCAAAGACCGGCGGGTTGATCAGGAGCTTCGGCGACAACGGCGTGGTGGACCTCACCACGCAGTTCGACCGCGACATGACCGGGTTGACGTATCGCACCACCAGCCCGGCCGTGGTTTTCGAAGACACCGTCATCGTGAGCGGAGGAGGCGGCGAAGGGCCGCGGCCACAAGCGCCCGGACACATCCGCGGATACGATGCCTACACGGGCAAGCGCAAATGGATTTTCCACACCATCCCTCATCCGGGCGAGTTCGGCTACAACACCTGGCCCAGGGATTCGTGGAAGCGCAACGGCTCCGCCAACAACTGGTCCGGCATGAGCATCGATGCCAGGCGGGGCTGGGTGTTCACATCGCTCGGTTCGGCCTCATTCGATTTCTGGGGCGGGGACCGGCATGGCGACAATCTTTTCAGCGATTGCGTGGTGGCGTTAAACGCCCGCAACGGAAAGCGCATCTGGCATTTCCAGACCGTGCATCACGACGTGTGGGATTACGATCTGCCCGCGCAGCCCGCGCTGGTGAGCGTGAAACAGGGCGGCCGGACGCGGGACGTGGTGGCGCAGGTGACGAAAACAGGTTTCGTGTTCGTGCTCGATCGCGAAAACGGCAAGCCGCTGTTCGGAGTGGAAGAGCGCAAGACGCCGCCCAGCGACGTGGACGGCGAAAAGCTCTCTCCCACCCAGCCATTCCCGATGAAACCGGCGCCGCTATCCCGCATGGAGGTGAACGAGGACCTGGTGACGGACATCTCAGCGGAAGCGCGGGAGTTCGCGATGAAGCGATTCCGCGAGGTTCGCGGCGGCGTACCGTTCGCGCCTCCTAGCAGGCAAGGGACAATCTTTTCGCCCGGAACGCTGGGCGGGGCGCTGTGGGGCGGATGCTCATTCGAGCCTTCCACGGGCCGCCTGTTCGTCAACACCAGCGAACTGCCCAGCATCGCCATGCTGGTGGACGGCAAGCCCGGCGATGGTTATAAGTTCGGACTCTGGAGTTACGAAAAGTTCGTCGACCACGAAGGCTTCCCGGGAGTGAAGCCGCCGTGGGGGCATTTGACGGCGATCGACCTGGCCACCGGCGATTTCCTGTGGCGGGAAATCCTGGGCGAATATCCGAAGCTGGCGGCGCGCGGCAGGAAGAAGACCGGCACGTTCCAGCTTGGCGGCACGATCGCCACGGGCGGCGGTCTGATCTTCGTGGCGGCGACGGCGGATGAAAAGATCCGGGCCGTGGATTCAGCCAGCGGCGTGGTGCTGTGGGAGAGCAAACTGCCGGCCGGGGGTTACGCCACGCCCTGTACCTATTCGGCCGGGGGCAGACAGTTTGTGGTCATCGCCTGCGGCGGAGGGAACCGGCAGGCCACACCGTCCGGGGATGAGTATGTTGCCTTCGCGCTCCCCTAATCCTTACTGCACGGCGGCGGCAACCAGCTCCTGAAATACGGTGCTCTCTTCGGCGCCGCCGTCGGCGCGCTGAATCATAAACACGCCGACCAGGTCCTTCTTCGGATCGATCCAACCCTGGGTGCCGTAGGCGCCGCCGTGCCCATAGGAACCGATCGACTTACCCGCCAGCGTACCGCCGTTGCCACGAGTTACCCGCCAGGTAAGCCCATAGCCATCGCCGGTGCTCGTGCCGAGCGGCAGATCGCCGGTGTGCAGCGCCGTCATCACCTCCACCGATGCCCTGGAAAGCAGCGGCTTACCACCATTGAGCATCGCCTGATAGAAGGCCGCCATGTCCTGGGCGGTGGAGTAGAGGCCGCCGGAGGCTCGCACGAATTTGTAGCCCTTGCGGTAGAGGTCGATATCGGCGCGCTTGAGCCCGCCATCCTTCCGTTCGTAAATGACGGCGATGCGATCGTACTTGTCGGGTGTGGGAAAGAAGAACGTATCTTTCATCCCCAGCGGCTTGAAGATCCGCGCCTCCAGGAACTTTTCGAAGGGCATGTCGGCCACCACCTCCACGATGCGGCCGAGGGTGTTAAGGCCGGTGTTGCTGTAGAGCCATTTGGACCCCGGTTCAAACTCAAGGGGCTGCTGGGAGAAGATGGACACGGCCTCGGCCAGCGTGCGGTTACCCTTGACCATCAGGTCGCTCAGGCCTTCCGGGTATTCGCCGCTCATGCCGGAGGTGTGGGTCATCAGGTCGCGAACCGTGATGGGACGCGCGGGGCGGCGCAGTACACGGGTTTTGTCATCCTTCTTTTCGACGACCCAGAGACCGCGAAACTCGGGCAGATGTTTCTCGACGGGGTCAGTGAGGGCGAGTTTGCCTTCCTCCATCAACATCATGATGGCGACTCCGGTGACGGGCTTGGTCATGGAGGCGATCTGGAAGATGGTGTCCGGCCGCATGGGCTTCTTCGCCTCGATGTCCTGATAGCCCACCGCTTCAAGGCTGGCCACGGCTCCATGACGCTGCACGAGGGTGACCGCGCCGGAGATGTTGCCGCGATCGACGAAAGCCTTCATGCGGACGGGGATGCGGGCCAGGACCTCGGGCGCCATGCCGGCCTTTTCAGGGGCGGCGGGGGGAGCGGCGAAGGCGGCAAAGGCAAGCGTAAGAGACAGCATCATATCGTTAACCTCAAGCTGAACTGGAAGACGCGGCCATCGTTCAGTGTATTGGTGATCTTGCCGAAGGCGGAGGCGTTGAGGTTGCGGTTTGGCTCATCGAACTGCGGCGTATTGGAGAGGTTGATGGCTTCCCCGCGGAACTGAACGAAGCGTTCGGCGTTGCCAGGCAGCCGCCACCGTTTTCCCAGTGAGCCATTCCAGTTGGCGATGCGGGCGCGGCGGAAGGTGCCACGGCCGAGCGTTCCGGCGAGTTGGCCGGGCTGGATGTAGCCGAACTTATCACGGCTGAGAATCATGGGCGCCACGTCGGGATGGGGAATGACGCGGCCGAGGATGGAGGGATCGAGAATATTGGGGCGGTCACTGGCGCCGCCATCCACGTTGCCAAAGCCGGGCGCGTCACTGCCGACGTAGAGCGTCAGCGGGGTGCCGGACTTCAGCAGCACGTTGCCGGTCCACTGCCAGCCGTCGGCCACCCAATTGGCCCAACTGTGGCGTGAGCGCAGGCGGGGAAGATCCCAGTAGTGAAAGAGAACAAGTGAGTGAGTGGAATCGAAGTTACTCAGTCCGCGGCGATCCTTGAGGAAGCCGTACTGAGACTGGGAGCGGGCGCGCGACATGTCGCGGTTGGCGGCAGTGGCGGTGTAGTCCTGGCCTTCATCGATGGCCTTGCCGAAGGTGTAACTGACGCCGCCGCCGATGGAGCGCCAGCGCGGCATCTCAAAGGTCGCCTGGCCGGCGTCCAGATAGGCGATGCCCGCCGACATGACGGTGCGAACGTCGTAGTAGCGTGGATCGGCCCTGCGGAGGGGAACGGTGGCGGTGGTAAGCGGGATTCCGTCCACAGGATCGGCGCGGTTGGCCTGATGCACGTTCATGAGCTTAAATGACCGGCTGCCGATGTAGCCCAGGCGCAGTGTGGCGGCTCCCAATTTTCGTTCCAGCGAGAGGCCGTACTGATGGGCATAGGGCGAAACCAGATCGGGGCTGTAGAGAATTGGCGAACTGCGGATGTCCGGATCGTTCAGATTGATGCCGTTCAGCGGATTCAGCACGTTGGGGTTCTGGACCTGGATGGAGACCACATGGGGCAGGTTGTAGCGAACCTGGCCGTAGGTGACGGGGGGAATCTGATCGAACGATGTGGAGTAACTGGTGCGCAGCATCCATGCCCCGGGCAATTGCCACGCGATGGCAAGAGAGGGCGCAAAGTTATTACAGTCGCAGCGGTAGCTCAGGGTATTGAGGCCGTTCACCTCAGTGGGTACGGAATCGAATCCGTAGCGAAGGCCGAAGTAGAGCTGAAGGCGATTATTGACGCGCCATTGATCGCCGAAGTAGAGACGGCCGCTCCAGTTGCGGAAACCGCGGGCCATCTCGCCGATGCTCACTTCGTAAGTGGTGGCGCGGCCGGCGCGCAGATTCTCAATGGCGGGGAAGCCGAAGTTGGAGGTGAAGAGAATGAGGGGGCGCTGGTTGAATGTCTCAGTCCCGTTCAATTGGAAGCGAGTGGCTTCGCCGCCGAAGGT
>JANRLE010000382.1:0-3974 GCA_033762895.1 Bryobacteraceae bacterium
GAGGTAGCGGACTTTTACCGGCGTCTGTTTGTGGGAGATGGCTTCAACTTCCAGCCCATTCCTGACGCGGAGCCGGTGAACGGCAGACTCACCATGGATGGAGAAACCGCTCTGTATGGCTGCAAGGGCGGGCTCTGCGAAGTTGACCTCTCCGCTGCACCGCCGGCGTTTCGGCGTCCCATTCCGCTGACACGCGACGACGCCACCACCGCGCTTCGCGATGCTTCCGGCAATCTCTGGATCAACTACACCGGAAAGGCGGCGGTGCGCTGGAGCGCCACTGGAGCTGTGCAGGAACTCCCCTTCGATGTCGCCGGAGGCCACTATTTTCTCGATCGCGATACCGATGGCCGCGTGTGGATTCCCAGCACCAATCGGCTGGCCATCTGGCGCGGTGGGGCATTCGAAACCACTGAACCAAAGCACGGGCTGCCCGCGCGCATCCGGGCAATGAAAATTACCCGCGACGGCACGCTTTGGCTGGGTACGGAAACCAGGGGACTCTATCGCTGGGCCAGCCGCGGGTGGAACTGGGAAACATGGACCGAAGCGCAGGGGCTGGATGAAGTGTGGAGCGTGCTGCCTCGTTCGCGCACCGATGTACTGGCCGGCGGCAACGGCTTACTGAAACTAAGCCCGGAACGGGAGCGGTGGCTGCGTGTGCCCGGGACCGAATCGCTCCGTTTCCTTACACACCTGCTGCCGCGTCCCGACGGGCGGATACTGGCGGGTTTGTATTGGGGATGGATGGCTCTGTTGTCGGCCGGCGGGCAAGTGCTGTTCCGGCCCCAGGAACGCTACATCTCCGGTATGCGGCTGGTGCAGTTTCCCGATGGCGAAGTGTGGATGGGGAACTATCCCGTGATGCGGGCGATTCCCTCTGGCGAAAGCTATGAATTCCGGCCGCTGCAGGTGCCCGGCGTGGGTGGAATGATTGCGTCCCAGGACATGGAACTGGACGCGCGCGGGCGGCCGTGGGTGTGCCACAACGCGGGGCTCTCCATCCGCCTGTCGGCCGACGAATGGAAGACGGTCACCACGAAAGATGGACTGCTCCAGAACTGGTGCCGGGCCATCGCCGTACGGGGCGAGAACGAAGGCTGGTACGGATACAACCAGGAACCCGCCTTCTCGCGCATTGTGCTCAAGGACGGCGGTGTGGAGATCACTCATTTCCGCGGCGCCGCTTTTGGAAACGGAATTACACGGTTCCTGCAAGTGGATCGCCGGGGATGGCTGTGGAGGGGCTCGGCGGACGGCGTGTATGTTTCCGATGGGAAGGACGTCAGTCCTGACGGCTGGGTGCATCTTTCTGTGGCGGATTGACTGCCGGTCGCCTATCTCAATCAGCAAGGGTTCGAAGATGAGCCGGACGGCAGCGTGTGGCTCATGGCCGGCTCCACGATCAGCCATCTGCGCCCGCCCGATGATCTGTTCACACGGCGGTTGCGGCCCACTCCGTTGATCGGCGGGGTGCAGTGGGGTGCAACGCGCTACGCCCATGTGCGGATGGCGCCTGCGGAATTGCCCAGCAGGCCCGGAACACTACGTGTGGAGTTGGGGTCGCTGTTCTTTGAAGGGCGCGGGGCAGTTCGCCTACGGCACCGGCTGCTGCCGGACCCGGAATGGCGGCAGACCGGCTTTGAAGCGGAATACCAGGTCGCCCCGCCCGGCCGTTACCGCTTGGAAGTGTCGGCCCGGGCGGGGCGTGGAGAGTGGCAGCCGCCGGCTTTTTACGAATTTCACGTGGCGCCGCCATTCTGGCAATCCGGGTGGACGACGGCGCCAGTTGGCTGCGTTGTGATCAGCGCGGTGTGGTTCGTGGCGCGGAGAAGAACCGAACGCGTCGCCTTCCGCCGGGATAAGGCTGCCTTTCTCCAGGCACGGCAGCGCGGGCAAGCCACGCAACGGCTTTCGCACCATCTGCGGCGGATGCTGGAGATGCAAGGTGACGGCGGCCTCTTGCCGGATCTTTCGCCGTGGCGCCGCTCGGCCCTGGGACAGGACCCGCGGGAGCGTGTGGGAGAGACCCTTGCCGGCCGATACCTGTTGGAGGAACTGATTGGAGAAGGTGGATTTGCGGCCATCTATCGTGCGGCGGAGTTGGAAACCGGCCATTCGTGCGCGGTGAAGATCCTGAAACTGGAGGAGGCGGAGCGGGAATGGATCCTGCGGCGGTTTGAGCAGGAGGTGAGTGCGCTGCGGCGTCTTCGCCATCCGGGCATCGTGGCGTATCATGACGTGGGCGAGACAGCCGAAGGGCTGCCGTTCCTTGTAATGGACCATGTTCCAGGAGTAACCCTGCGCGCGGCGCTGGAGGATGGCGGTTTCCCGATTGGGCGTGTGGCGAGGCTGACACGCCAACTGGCGCAGGCGATCGCCTCCGCGCACGCCGGCGGGGTGCTGCATCGTGATCTGAAACCCGAGAACCTCATGCTGGTGAACGGAGGCCAGGATGACGAGCGGCTTGTGGTGATCGATTTTTCAATTGCTCTGGTGAAACGGGCGGGCGGGACCATGGTGGGCCAATCCCGCGCCGCCGGTTCGCTTCCCTACATGGCTCCTGAGCAGCTTACCGGATTCAGCAGCCCGGCCACCGATGTGTACGCCTGCGCGTTGGTGGTGTTTGAGATGTTGACCGGCCGGCAGGCGTTGGCGCAGGATTGGAATGGCGCGGATCTGGGCGGACAAGTGGAAGCGCTGTTGCGCGGGTTGCGTGCGGAAGTGCCTGCCGATGCCGCGCGTTACCTGGCTCCGGCCTTGGCGTTCGATCCGTTGGCGCGGCCGGCGGAGATCGCCGCCTTTGGCGAGCGGTTGGCGGACTTGCTGGAGTCAAGCTGATCCCGCAGCCAGACTTTGGCGAATGCCCAATCGTCGGCGACCTGCCAGGTTTCTCTCCCCAGCATCGCGGCTGTCTCTTCGACGGACAGCCCTACGATATAGCGAAGCTCCACGACCTTCGCGCAGTTCGAATCGAGTCTGCGCAAACGCGTCATCGCCTGGGTGACCGCGAGGATGTCCTCCGGTTGCGCGGCCGCAGCGGGCGCGGGCGCGATGCCGTTGCGCTTTTGCGCGAGCCGGTTGCGGGCGTCGTCCACCAGGATCTGCTGCATGATGTGGGCAACCATGGCGGCGTAGTGCTGACGGTTCTTGATGTGCGGCAGTTTCTGGCGCATCTGCCGGAGGTAGCTTTCGTGGGTGAGTTCGGTGGCGGTTAAGCTGCCGTTGCCGCCTTTACGGAAGAGGATCCGCCGCGCAGTAGCCTTCACCAGTTCGTATGCGCGGTCAACTTCCCCTCTTCTCAGCCACTCTGTCAACGTCGTCATCGGTACTTGAGGGTAACGCACCGAAGGAGACAGTTCAACTACGCTGGGCCCGGCTGGTGCAGTAAGTGCTCACGATCATGTGATCCCGCCTTGAGCCGATCTCCTCCCCAATTCCGCGCTCTGAAGCAGGAGAGATCAATGCAGGAATCCACGCTGACCCGCACCACCGGGAAAATCAAAGAAGTCCTTGACCGCAACGCCAGGGCGCTGGAGTTGCGCCCGGCGATCGGACAGGGCAGCGCCACTACCCGCGCCCGGCTCACAGACGGGCTGCGCTGCGAGGTCGCCGAAGGGCCCTGGAAACTGGTCGCTGACATGTCCGAAAAATCAGGCGGCACGGGCGCCGGTCCGAATCCGGGCGTGTGGGGCCGCGCCTCACTTGCCAGTTGCCTGGTGATTGTGTACGCCATGTTCGCCGCGCGCCGCGGCATCCTGCTGAACAGCCTGGAAGTGGAGGTTCAGGCCGATTACGATACCCGGCATGAGTATGGAATCGGCGGCCCCAGCCCGGGCTACCGGCAGGTGCGCTGCATCGTGAACGTGAAAAGCGGGGCGCCGCCGGAACAGATCCGCCGCATGATCGAAGACGCAAACAGCGCCAGTTCCTATCTGCACGTCTGGCAGGATCCTCAGGACGTACGTCTCGAC
>JANRLE010000383.1:0-35720 GCA_033762895.1 Bryobacteraceae bacterium
ATCTTCGGGCGAAGGTACGGACTCGCGCTTCATCACCGCCACGTCGTCGACGGGGAGGGACAGCGCGGCAAGTTCGCGAATGGCCTGGATGCGCTCCTGGCGGGAGGCGATCGAGTATTCGCGCTCACAGGCTCGACGGACAAGTTCACCGACGCTCACACCACTCTTATCGGCGAGCCGGGCGAGCCGATCATGGAGATCGGGGGAGAACAGAATCGTCGTTTTCACGGTTAATCCCTTGGCAACAGCTTCGGTAGCCATATACATATATGGATCTAGCATGCCGATTGGGCGTTTGTCAAGAAATTTCTGAGAAGCGGTCATCCCTTGGCTGCCGCTGCGGCGCCAGCCCTACCCATCTTCTCCATCTCGGCGAAATAGACGCGCCGGCCTTCGTCCATGGCCAGATTTGCAAGAATTACAGTTGTAGAATCGGCGAGGCCGATCTCCAGGTCCGCCAGCGGCTTTTTGCCGGTGCGGATCGATTCCAGGAAGCCCTCAAGCTGCGTGTCCACCGGGTTCTTGGTCTCCTCCGGCGTCATGATGCCCTTCGAATAAAGCCAGCGCTTGGCGTACTTCATTTCCTTGGCCAGGAAGCTGTCGCTATCGGAGAGCTGATCCTGAGAAAGAAGGATCGGCAGCGGGCGGCCGCCCTTGCCGGTGCTAAGCAGGCTGGCGTTGGCGGCTGTGGCCTTCTCCTTCTTGCCGCCGGCCTTTTCGACCTTCGGTCCCGGTTCGTAGTACCAAACGCCGATGGAAGGCTCGTTGTCGGTGCCAACGGTGATCTCGATGGTGCCGTCGGTACCCATGATCATTTCGCCGAACTCGGTACGGGTGCCCTGGAACATCGAAAGGTGCTTATTGGTGCTGATGTAGCTGGCCATCAGCTTCTGGCCCTGCGGGTACTTGAAGATGAGCTGGCAGTTGTCGTAGACGTCGCGGCCGTCCTTGTAGACGTCCAGTCCGCCGACGCCGACGACGAATTCCGGATGAGAGCCGAACATCCAATCGGCGACGTCGATCTGGTGGGAAGCCAGTTCCGCCACCAGGCCGCCGGAATACTTGCGGAAGGCGCGCCAGCTTGGCGGAGTCCAGGTGCGGCCAAGGCCACTGCGGTTCCACTGGACGTAGGCGTTGGTCACCTTGCCGATCATACCCTTGTCCACCATCTGCTTGGCGGTCTGGTAGAACTCGGAATAGCGGCGCTGCAGGCCAACCTGCATGACCTGTTTGGGCCGTTCGGCGCAAAGAGCGCGGAGGCCGTGGATTTCCTCTGGCTTGAAGACGAGGCTCTTCTCGCAAAAAACGTGTTTGCCGGCCAGCAGGGCGTCGCGGGTGATGGGGAAGTGGGTGTAGAGGGGCGTGGCGATCTGAATGGCGTCGATATCCTTGCGCCCCAGCAGTTCCCGATAGTCCTTGTAGGTCTGGGGCTTGTCGGGCGCCTCGGCCAAGCCTTTTTTCAGCGCTTCATCGTCGACATCGCAGATGGCGACACAGCGTGCGCCGTCCACATTCTTCCAGTGCGTGAGGTGATAGCGGCCGCGGCCGCCGGTGCCGACCACCGCGTAGGTGATCTGTTCGTTCGCCGCCTTCACCTTTTGAATGAAGGGCGCGCCTTCCACCTTGGAGGCCAGCGCGACCGCCGCGGTGGCGGCTCCGGCAACCTGCACCGCTTCGCGGCGCGTCATATCGCTGTTGTGGGACGAGGACTTCCTGGACATGGCTTTACCTGTAGGTCAGTCTATCGAAGGTGCGATCAAGGGCGCAATCGTGTCGTCGCCGGAAAAGGTACCAGGGACCCGGGGCGGCGGGTCAGGATCCTTCTTCACTTCGATGCCGCGGCGCGCCACCCACTCGGCTCCGCCCAACACCAGCATCGATGCCAGGAAGGACCACAACACGATGAGAACGGAGTGTTCGAAGGGGCCGTATTCGGGATAAAGCTTGGCATCGATCCACTTCCAAAAGGTGATGGGCACGTATTTCAATACCTCAATCATCAGGCCGACGATGATGGAAACCGGGATCACGCGCGCCGGCGCAATCCGAGTATTGGGCAGCAGCCAGTAAATCAGGAACAACGAAAGGATGGTGACGGGGAGCGCGGCCATCTTAAAAAGCGCGGTGGTGAGGAAGGAGATGCCGCCCCAGCGTTCGCCGAACAGTTGGGCGAGAAAGGCCTGGTTGGCGGCGGTGAACAGCAGCGAGATGAGAACCAGCGTTCCGCAGATGAAGATGAGGCCAAGGCTGACGATTTGATTGCGGAGGAAGCTGCGGTTCTGGCGAACGCCCCATACCTTGTTGAGGGCGACTTCGAGCGGCTCAAACACTCCGTTGGCCGTGAAAAACAGGAGGAAGACACTGATCCAACTGAAGCCGCGGCGGGAAACCCAATACTTCAGGTTGCGCTCCAGGATATCGGGCAGCGCGCCGGGAAACAGTTCGTCGAAGGCGAGGTAGATGGCGTTCTCCGCCGCCTGCCAGTGAAAGACGTAGCGGCACAGCGAAACCATCACCAGCAGGAAGGGAAAAAACGAGAGCAGCACGTTGGCGCCGATGGAGAAACCGTAGACATGAACTTCGGTTTCCATCCAGTAGCGGAAGGTGGGGCGGCAGGCGTGCAGGAAGCGTTTCACGGCGTGGGTGTTGTTTCCTCCGATTGTCGCGCGTTGCAGGCCGGGGCGCAGCAGGCCGGCGCTATAATCGAGGCATGGCTACGCACACGGCGCCGGTCACGGTCGAGGAGTTCCTGCGCTTTCCCGAGGTCGAAGGACGCAAACGGGAACTGATTGACGGGGAGATCGTGGAGAAGCCGATGGCCTTGCACGCGCATGATCTGGTTAAGAACAACATTGCGGAAGCGCTGGTTGTGTTTACGCAGAGGCAGCGGGGATGGATCGTCTGCGTGGAAACGGAGTTCCGGCTTGACGACCTCAATGACGTCTTTCCCGACGTCGCGGTAGTCGACCGCGCGGCATATTACGCGGCGGATCGATCGAGCCGGTATCCGCACGCTCCGTATGTCGCAATCGAGGTAGTCAGTTCAGAGAAGGCCAGTGAACTGGAGCGCAAGATCGGCGTCTATTTCCGCGCCGGCACGCGCGCGGTGATTGTGGCTTATCCCGAGTTGAAAGAGATTCTCGTGCGGCGGCCGGACGGATCGGGCAGCATGTTCTCAGAGGGTCAGACTTTCCGCGACGAGTTACTGCCGGGATTGGCCGTGGACGCCGGTGAGTTCTTTGCCGGCCTCTCCTAGCCATCCTTCCAGAATAACTCCGCATCGGACCGGCGCACGTAGTTCGCATCCACTCCGGCCGCCTCAGGCGCGCGCCCGGCAGCATATTCCCGCGCGGCGATAGCGGCAATGGCCGAGGCCACGGCCCGCGGCGATGCGGTAACCAGCGCGCCCGCCGGCAGCGAGGCAGCGAAGACCGCCGGCTGGGGAGTCACATACTCCAAGTCTCCAGACGGCAGTCCACGAAGCCATTCCGGGAACTTCATGACGGTTTCTTCGCGCACCGGGCAGCCTTCAGAATCGTAGACGCCGCCGTATACTTCTCCGCGGCGCGCATCGAAAAACGCCGCCCGCAGCGGCTTTGATCCGAACGACGCGATGGCGCGCAAGTTACTTACCGCAACCACAGGCCGGCCAACGGTTTCGGCCAGTCCCTTGACGGCGGCCAGTCCCACGCGCACTCCGGTGAATGAGCCCGGTCCCGACGCCGCGGCGTAACAACCGATGTCTTCCAGCCTCCAGCCGTGGCGGTCAAGCAGCGCACGGATCTGCTGAAACAGGATGTGTCCGAACCCATCAGTGGAGTGCAGCAGCACCTCCTCAATGAGTTGACCTCCCTCCGCCAGCGCCAGGCTGCCAAAGTCCGAAGTGGTATCGACGGCCAGCAGACGCGGCGTCATTCGGCGAGCCGGTACACCTTGTCCACGGCGTAAGCCTTGCCGACGGCGTTGAGCGCGTAAATGCGGATGTTGAACACCGCGGGGAAGTTCTTCGCCAGATTGCGCGGCAGGGTAAGTGTGCCATCGGCGCCGGTGCCCAGGACGCGGTAGCCGCGGCCCTCGGTCGGCACCTCGCCGGTCCAGAGATACAACATGCTGCGGGTGCCGCGCGTTTCGCGTTTGACTTTGACCGAGTATTTGGATGGCCTGGCGATTGAAAGCTGCTCGGCGGATGGCTCAAGGAGGTCAAACGGCATCTTCTGCGGATTCTGCTCAATCTCCTGCATGAGATTCGGGCGCGATTCGAACTTATAGGACCGCAGCATGCCCTCCTTGCGCCCTTCGCGCGAAAGGTGGAGGATCCACTCGCCGGTCTTCGACGGTGGTTCGCCCACCCATTTCTCGCCCTTGAAATCCTTCTTCTCCTTCACCAGTTCGCCGGTAGAGGGGTTGAACCAGAAGACGTCGTAGCCGTGCTTTTCGATCAGGATTTCCACCGTGCCCCACTTTTCCACATAGATCACATACTCGGTGCCATGCAGGGCGATGCAGCGGGCGCCGTCGATATCGAAGTAAGGCTCCAGCTCCCAGTAACGTGTGCGCCGCATGAATTCGAACCAGTTGGCCATCACTTTGGCGTTGGGCGATTCGGGCGCGGCCGCCTGCAGCACCGCCGACGGATATTGGCCGTTCATGGTGGAGTTCCACAGGCGGCGGACGAATGCATCGGGCGGTGTCCCGGCATCGGCGAATCCCGTGTTGACAAACGGCGTTGGGAACACCTGATGTTCGATTGCGCCGATGGCGTCGTCGGCGGAGTGATGAATCACGAAGTTCTGCCATCCGTCGGGCTGCACGGGAGCCGAAGTGGCGAGCGCACCGGTGGACCGCGGGTGGTGATAGGGATCGTACTTCTTAATCAACAGCCCAAGCTCCTTCAGCAAGGGGCGGCTCTCGTCGCCGGATTCGAACTCAGCCAGCAGTTGCCATGTGGCGTGGAAAGCGGCGTAGCGCGACACGATGTAGCGGATGAAGCGTTCGCGCTGCTGCCATCCGGAAAAGAGCTTGGAGAGCTGCTGAGAATCGCGCGCCAGAATCAGGTCGGTGAAGATGCCCTTCTGATTGAAGGCGGCCACGCGCTGATCCAGTTGTGCAAAGAAAGCGGCATCGGGCGTATCGGCGGTGGGGAAGGCGCGCTGCGGCTCGTGCAGCACAAGGCCGCGCACGTGGTTGAACTTCTGACTGGCGCGCGCCTCCACGTAGGCGTCAAAGACCGGCTGCGGCGCGATGGCGAAATCGAGCCAGGTGTCGCCCATCCACAGATGCTGCTTGCGGGTTTCGCTGGTCATCCAATGGTGCACGTTGGCCGGGAGCAGAAAGCCGGGGTCGGCGGCTTCGGTGGCTTCCACCTGGCCAAGTTTCCCATTGAAGCGCGGCAGGTTGCCGCTGACGCGAAAATCCCAGGCGCCCGGCTCAGTGGGCGAAAAGCGAATGACCAGCTTCCTTCCGCTATGCCAGAAAGCCTGCATCAGAATGGTGCGGGCGCGCGGGGAGCGCAGTTCGGCGCGCAGATCCACGGAGAGGTAAGGGTTGGGATGCGCAGCCGCCTCCTGATCGTTCAGTTCGAAAACGATGTCGCAGGGGGTGTAGGCGGGAGTTGGCGCGCAAACCTGCTGCGAAAGCAAAGGCAGGGCGCCCGCCAATGCGGCCCAGAGCACTCGCGCGTTCATACTTTATCCAGTGTAATAGGAGATATGAGGATCATCCTAATTGCGCTGATGGCCTGCGGGTGGCTTGCGGGCGAGGCCGCGCTGCCCGGCATCGCGGCGAAGACCACCGGATTGTCGAAGCAGCCCGGGTTCGTTCCGTTTTTCTGGGACGGGCGGGAAGGCCGGTTGTGGCTGGAGGTGAACCGTTGGAACACGGAGTTTCTGTATGTGAATTCGCTGCCGGCGGGACTGGGGTCCAACGACGTGGGGCTTGACCGGGGCAGGCTGGGCGATACGCGCGTGGTGCGATTTGAGCGGGTGGGTCCGAAGGTGCTGCTGGTGGAGAGCAACTACGGTTACCGGGCGGTGAGCGATGACGCGGAGGAGCGCCGGGCGGTAAGGGAATCATTCGCTGAATCGGTGGTGTGGGGATTTAAGGTGGAAGCCGAGGAGAACGGCGCCGTGCTGGTGGATGCCACTGCGTTCTTCCTGCGCGACGCCCAGGACGTAACCGGCGTGCTGCGGAGGACGCGGCAGGGTAGCTATCAGGTGGACGCAACACGCAGCGCCCTGTATCTGCCGCGCACCAGGAATTTCCCCAGGAACACCGAGGTGGAAGCGACGCTGACCTTTACCGGCCAGCCGGAAGGCCGGTTTGTGCGCGAGGCGGCGGCCGACGCGCGGGCCATCACCGTGCGCCAGCATCATTCGTTCGTGGAGCTACCTGAGCCGGGATTTGAACCGCGCGAATTCGATCCGCGGGCGGGCTATTTCGGCATCAGCTTTCTGGATTTCGCGACGCCGGTGAGTGAGCCGGTTCGCAAGCGCTATCTGACGCGCCACCGGCTGCCGGTGACTTACTATCTGGACCGCGGCGCACCGGAGCCGATTCGCACGGCGCTGCTCAAAGGCGCGCGCTGGTGGAGCCAGGCGTTCGAAGCGGCGGGCCTGCGCGATGCGTTTCGCGTGGAGATGATGCCGGAGGGCGCCGATGCGATGGATCTGCGCTACAACGTGATCCAGTGGGTACACCGTTCGACGCGCGGATGGTCATATGGGTCAACAGTGACGGACCCGCGGACGGGCCAGATTCTAAAGGGGCACGTGACGCTGGGGTCATTGCGGGTGCGGCAGGATTTTATGATCGCCGAAGGGCTGCTGGCGCCTTATGAAGAAGGCAAACCCGTGCCCAAGGCGATGCTGGAAATGGCGCTGGCCAGGCTGCGGCAGCTTTCGGCGCATGAGGTGGGGCACACGCTGGGTCTGGCGCACAACTATGTTTCCAGCCGGCAGAATCGCGCCTCAGTGATGGACTATCCGCATCCGGTAGTGCGGCTTGGGGCCGATGGCGGCGTGGACCTGACGGGCGCCTATGCCGAGGGAATCGGCGAATGGGACAAAGTGGCGATTGCTTACGGGTACGGGGAATTTCCAGACGCCGGCAGGCGGCGCGCGGTGTTGGATGATGCGCACAAACGCGGTCTGCACTTTCTTTCCGACGAGGACGCGCGGCCGGAAGGCAGCGCGCACCCCTACACGCACCTTTGGGACAACGGCGAGGATCCGGCACGCGAGTTACTGCGGCTGCTGGAGGTGCGGGAGCGGGCACTGGCGCGATTTTCCCCGAAGAACATACCCCTGGGGCGGCCGATGTCGACATTGGAGGAACCGCTGGTGACCACCTACCTGATGCACCGGTATCAGACCGAGGCGGCGGCCAAGATGATCGGCGGGCTGGAATATACTTACGCCGTGCGCGGCGACGGACAGCTTGTCACCCGCATGGTGGCGCCGGAGGATCAGCGGCGGGCGCTGGAGGCGGTGTTGCGCACCATTCGTCCGGAAGTGCTGACCTTGCCGGAGCGGATTCTGGCGCTGATTCCCCCGGTGGCGCAAGGTTACGACCGGACGCGGGAGTATTTCCCCTCGCGGTCAGGGTTAACGTTCGACCCGCTGGCGGCTGCGGAGACGGCGGCGGCGCACAGCATCCGGTTGCTGCTGCATCCGGAGCGGGCGGCGCGGCTGATTCAGTACAGCGCGCGGGATGCGCGGAACCCGGACCTGGTGGAAGTGATCGACCGGCTGGTGGCGGCCACATGGAAGAGGCCGGCGTCGAAGGGATTGGCCGAGGAGGTGGGCCGTGTGGTGGATAACGCGGCGCTGCTCCAAATGATGTCATTGGCGGGTAATGAAGACGCCGCGCCGCAGGCAAGAGCGCTGGCGAGCGTGAAGTTACAACAACTGGGGGCCTGGCTGGAGGCGCAGGCGGCGGCGAACATCGGCCGCAAGGCGCATCTGGCCTACGGGGCGCAGCGGATACGCAAGTTTCTGGAGGATCCAAAACCGCCGGCGCTACCCAAGTTATTGGAAGCGCCGCCGGGGCAGCCGATCGGCAGTTACGAATAAGTTACGGCTGTTCGCCGGGTTTCACACGCCGCCAGCCGCCTGTTTGCGGCTGTGGTTCGGCTGGTGGTGCGGCAGGCTGCGCGGCCTCCGGTTTGACGGCATCGCCGGCTTTGGGCCAGCCGCCTTCGCCTAGCGAGGGGTTGGGGCCGCGCTGCGTGCTGGGCTCGCTGATGGGACGCCGTTTCAGGCGAGGTGTTTCGGAATCGCGTTCCCGTTCGGGCGCGGTGCTGGCGGGCCAGCCCTGGCTCACCTGCACCGGCTCAGCGGTGGAGGAAGCGCCGGACTGGTTGATGCGGCGGTAGCGCACCTCCGCGCCGGGATAGCGGCGGCGCGCGCCATCGGCCAATCGCACGTCCACCTGTCCGGCAGCGCTTTCCGAGGCATTGTAGTGCAGGGCGTAACGCTGGCGCAGGCGCATGAGCGTAGTTTCGAGCGCAGAGGCGTGATCGACCGGCATGCTGTCGCCGCCGGACTGGCGGGCGATTTCAGCGGTACCGGCCGAGCGCGTCCTTGCCCTGCCCGTGCCGCCGCCGGGGTAGCCGCCGCCCGGTGCGCGCCGTCCAATGATGATATCCGGCCAACCGCCGCCCAGCGGTCCGCCGCCCGGATAACCTCCGCCGCCGGAGCGGTAAACCTGGCGCATGGCATCGGGCGCGAGCAGGGCGCTGAGCACGGTATCGGCGCGGTTCAATGTGCTGGCGACGCGTTCTTCGTCGCGTTCGCGTTCGGTCTGATCGTCGGTGAGGATGACAATGGCGCGGCGCGCGCCGGATCGCCCGTTGTTGCGCATGTAGGCGGCGGCATCCAGCAAGGCACGGGTGATGTCGGTGCCCCCGTCGAAAGATTCCTGGTGCAGCAGGGCGTCGAATTCGCGCCCGATCGCGTCGCCATTCCGGCGCAGCGGCATGCGCAGGCGGGTGGCTCGGTCAAACACCATGATGGCCACGCGGTCATCGCCGCCCAGCACATAGAGAGCCTGTTGTGACGCCGATGCCAGCCGCTCCACGTTGGGGCGCATGCTGCCGCTGACATCGATCAGAAACAGCACGTCCACGGGCATCTCTTCGCGCACAAAGTTACGAATCTGTTGCGCCTCGCCCCCCACGGCAAGGACGAAGTCCTCGACGTTCAGGCCGGTGATGGCGTGGTTGGAGCGATCAAGCACCTGGGCGTCGACACGCGCCAGCGCGACATCGCTGCGGAAGACCACTTCGTCTTCTTTCGCCAGCAGCGCGATTGGCAACAAAAACAAAAAGAGGCGCATCCCGGAACCTGCCTTTCCCGTCCTATTGTGTGACGACGCAGGGAAAGAGTGGGTTTCGGAGAGATTTTTTCACTCCCTGGTCCGGCGGGGGCATCTGAACAATCGCATGGTATTTTGGCTCTATTTCTTGATCATGAGCGCGGTGGTTTCCGCGCAGGATACCACCGGTGTTGGCGTCCTAAACGGATCGGTGGTGGAAGAAGGCACGCGGCAGCCGGTGGCGGGAGTGAAAGTGTGTCTGGCAACGACGGGCCGATGCGCGGAGTCCGACGCGCGCGGACGCTTCCGGATCGGCGAGGTGCGGCCCGGCAGTTACACGCTGGAAGTGAGCCGGCCGGGCGGGGGCAGCCTGACGAAGGAGGGAATCGAAATCCGCGCGGGCCTGGAAGGCGAAGTGGAGGTGCTGCTGCCGGACATCGGCGCCACCTCTCAGCAGGTTACGGTCAGCGCGGAGGTATTTGTCGCGCCTGAAGAGGTGAAGAACAGCGGGTTTCTGTTGCAACCGATCGAGATCTCGAAGTCGGCCGGGGCGCTGCAGGATGTATCCCGCTATGTGGCGACGCTGCCGGGGGCGGTGATCGGCAGCAACGATTTCCGCAACGACATTATCGTGCGCGGAGGCAGTCCGCTGGAAAACCTGTTTGTCGTTGACAACGTGGAGATACCCAACATCAATAACTATGCCAATTTCGCATCGGCGGGCGGGCCGGTGACGATGTTGGACAGTGAGCTGATTCAGGACGTGACGTTTCTTACCGGCGGGTATCCATCGCCCTACATCAACCGGCTTTCGAGCGTGCTGCAGGTAGCGCTGCGCGAGGGCAGCCGCGAGAAGTTCCGCAAGCGGGCGATTGTGAATTTCGCCGGCGCTGGCGGCATTCTGGAAGGACCGGTGAAAGACAAGGGGTCGTGGCTGTTTTCGGTGCGGCGCAGTTATCTGGACTGGTTCACCGACGATGTTGGGTTTGGCGGCGTGCCGCGCAATACGAATTTTAATACCAAGGTGCTGTATGATCTGGACGCGCGTAACCGGCTATGGATGGTGAACATCACCGGCGTGGACGACATCAGCATCCGGCCCGACGGCGTTTCCAAGAATCAGGTGGATAACGTCTTTAACATCGACTATGACGGGTGGCGCAGCGCGACGGGGCTGAACTGGCAGCGCCTGATGGGTGAACGCGCGGTGGGCCTGCTGGGAGTGACGCATTCGGAAAGTAAGGTGGGCGCGCGCGTGGGTGAGCAGCTTTTCGGAGACCGCGAGATCTTCTTCGACAATTCGCGCGAAGGCGAGAGCACAATCAAGTACGATCTGACCGCGATTTTGCCGGTACTGGACAAAGTGCAGACGGGAGCGAGCGTGAAGATCTTCCGGCTGGATTACAACACCGCGCAGCCGATTGGCGTGGAGAGCCCGTTTTCGGTGGAACGCGGCCGGATCAACGCGCTGGGCCTGCGGCGGAGCTTTGTGGCCAACCAGACGGGCGCTTACTTCCAGACCAGCCGGGCAGTGAGCTCGCGACTGAATGTGACTTATGGCGGGCGGCTGGACCATTATCAGTATATCGGGCGGACGGTGTTCAGCCCGCGGGCGGGATTGAGCTTCCGGATCGCGCCGAAGCTGTCGTTCCGGGCATCCTACGGGCATTACTACCAGCAGCCCTTCTTTCTGTTTCTGTCGGCGTTTCCGGTGAACCGGGGGCTGGCGCCCATCCGTTCCACGCACTATGTGGCGGGGTTCTCCTATCTGGCCTCCAGCACACTGCGGTTCACTGTGGAGGGGTATCACAAGACTTACCGCAACTATCCTGCGTCCATCGAGTTTCCGGAGGTTTCGCTGGCGAACATCGGCGATACGTTCAACGTCAGTGAACTGCTGTTCCCGTTGACGGCGGCCGGGCGGGGACGGGTGAGGGGGCTGGAGTTCTTTGTGGAGAAGAAGTTCTCGCAGAAGTTTTTCGGGCAGGCGAATTTCTCCATTTCGCGCACGCGGCATGCGGCGCTCGATGGCGTGTTCCGGCCGGGCAACTTCGATTATCCGCGGGTGTTTAATATGGTGGGCGGCTACCGGCTAACGCGCAACTGGGAAGTATCGCTGCGGTATGCGTATCTGACCGGGCGGCCCTATACGCCGTTTAACCTGGCGGAGTCAACGAGGCAGAACCGGCCGATCTTCGACTTGGCAAGGGTGAATGCGGAGCGGCTGCCGGACTATCAGCGGATGGACTTCCGGTTGGACCGTACGTTCCAGACAAGGTGGGGTCCGGTGCTGCTGTTTGTGGGATTGCAGAATGCGCTGGGGCGGAAGAATGTGCAGGGGATCCAGTGGAATCGGCGGGGGAATGAGGCGTTGACGGAGGAGCAGCTTGGGCGGTTTCCGTTGATTGGGTTGGACTGGCGGTTTTGATGGCGGTTGTGGTTTAAGGGATTACGTCCCGGAGGGGGCGAAACCCGAAGCCATCGCTCCTGACGTCAGGAAGATTCCAGTCGCGAAAGGAGGCGCGACAGGTAAGTGGTTGAATGTACCACGACCCGCCGCGCAACACCCTGCTCACTCCGCTTGCAGGCCCCTGCGGGTCGGTCTGAGGAGCCCCCGAGTAGTACTTTCCGTCGTAGCAGTCTGAGCACCATTCCCGAACATTACCCAGAACATCAGAGCCCCCACCGGTTGGGCTTCTTCTTTCCGGCTTCGCGAGTGCCGTCATTCGTGAGCCACGCAACGGCGTCCAAGCTCTCTCCCAGATAACGGTCGCGCGAGCCGGCCCGCGCAGCGTATTCCCACTCCGCCTCCGTGGGAAGCCGGCCACCCGCCCACTCGCCATAAGCGACAGCATCGTGCCAACTCACATTCACCACGGGGTGGCGTGGGGTCTGATTCCAGTCTGGCTTATCAGGCGCCTTACGCCCCGTCGCCTGTGTGAAGCGCTGGTAGGCTTCCACCGTGACCGGTGTCTGCATTAGCCAGAATCCCGTGCTGATCCGCACACGGTGCCGCGGCTGCTCGTTCGCTACACAGTCCGGATCTCCGTCCGAGCAGCCCATGTCGAACTCACCGGGCGGGATCCAGACATAGGGCTCCCCGTCCGCCGGATTCCGGCGCACCTCGCCCGACTGAGGGGCCGCCGGATCCACCACTGCGACAGGCTGGGAATGGCGGGGTTGAGGAGCCGTGCGGCGGATCGCAGCCTTGACATGTTTCGCCAGCCGGGTGATCTCATCGTGAGCTTCGTCGGGATATTCCTTCCGGCGCCGGTACTTCTCCCAACTTACGATCTGCCGCTGTTTCAGAAGGACCGCCAGCGGGTCCCCGTCATCGGACAGTTCCTCGGCGTGAATCCACGAAACCGGGAGAATCAGATCGTCGCGTCCTAATTCCGCTTCACGCGCGCGGAACTTCTCCACTTCCCTCTTGCACTCCTTGCTCCCGAAAAAGCTCGGCGACAGTATGGCGATGAGGAAAGAAACCGAACCAATCGACTGGTCAATCCACTTGCGCCACGGATCGCCCCACCGCAATCCCTTCTTGTCGCGAATGATCTCCACCGGCCGTCCCACGTGCTGGAGGATTTCCACTTCCAGGTGCTCCACAAAACGAGTGACATCGCCCGAAAGATCGTCGGCATGGGCATAGCTCAGGAAGGCAAGCGGTTCAACAGACATTGGGCGGCAAGCTATATGATACAGCAGCGCTCACCGCAGCCGGAAGCAGGTAATGGTCACCGCGCGCCGCTGCCCCGCACCCAGCGGCGTTACCTCGTGCGGCACCAGCCCGCCCGCCATTACCGCCGTATCTCCCGGCGCCAGCACCACATCCACACCGCCCCGCGGCCCGTGCCGATAGACGGCTGTCAGCGGCTCGGCGGCGCACTGGGGATAGGCGCGCAGCCGGGCGGTGGGCTCGCCGTGCTCTTCCAGGCAAGTAATCACCGCGATGTCACAACGTACGATGTCGCGATGCAGGGCCAGAAAGTCCCCGGGCTCGGAATAGTGGGAGTAAGTGCCGGCGCCTGTCGCTTCCAGGTCCAGCCCGCAAAGTTCCGAAATCGCCCCGCCCATCGCCGCTGATCCAAACACGGTCCACTGCAGGGGCCCGCAAGGCACGGAGGAAAGCGCCCTTGCCGGTTCACCGCCGCGCCAGTCCGCCTCATTCTGCCCGGCGTGGACACAGCGGCGGGCGTTGGGCAACTGTTCATGAAAGTCGAGCCGCAGGGCCTCCAGCAGATCCGGGGCGATCAGCCCGCGCACGGCCATCACTCCGCCGCGCCGCATCAGGCGGGATTCCAGCATTGAGGCGGGCAACTCCAGACTAGCCAACGCTTCCGCTGTCATGCCGCCGCGCCAACCGCGATACTGAGATACTGATTCCCTTCCCGCACCATCAATTGCAGGTCCTCCATCTGCTTTAGGAACCGGTCCAGGGACTCGGCCAGATCGGGCCGCGGACCCAGCTTTTCTTCCGCCATTTGTTGAATCGCCGCGCGGCTGCGCACTTCCTCACAAAACTCGTACACTTCGCGCTGGATGCCGTTAAATGGATACAACATCTGATTCCGCCCCGGGCGGCTATCGGCCACCACTAACTCCGCCTGCCCGCCGTACTGTTTTCGCAGGTCGCCACCCTTGCCCTCGCGCCATGATTTCACTAACTCGAGGGTGGGGCCAAGATAGGATTCCGGCTTGCGCCCGTCGCCGTGCTGGTACTCAAAGAAGTACGCCAGGTTGGCCACCTTCTCCGCGGGCAGCGGATACACATATTGATAAAGCGAGAACGGCCGGATATTCACGATGCCAAACTGATCGGCCTGATTGAAGTTCGGGCTGAACCGGTCCAGCCGGATGACGGCGGCGGTGCCCGGCGCCCGCAGATGGGGAATGGCCGAAACGTAGGCCGCGGTCTGTTGGTAATCCTCCGCCGTTTCGCCCGGGAACCCGTAGAGCAGGTTCCAGGCGACTTCGATCCCGTAATCCCTGCACCACTTCAGCAACGCGATGTTCTGAATGGCGGAAACGCCCTTCCTCATCAGCTTCAGCACGTGGGAGTTGAGGCTCTCAATGCCCGGCTGTACGGCCAGGACGCCCGCTTCGCGCAGCAGCTTCACCTGGTCGCGCTTCATGTTCGACTTCACTTCATAGAAGAACGTAACACCCATCGCCTTCTGCTTCAGCGCGGGAAGCAGGGTCTTGAAGTAATCGAGAGCGATGATGTTATCCACGGCCTGAAAGTGGCGGATCCCGTAGCGGCTTACCTGCCGTTCGATCTCCGCCATCGCCCGCTCCGCGCTCTTGGCCCGGAACACCATCGTATCGCCGTTCAAGCCGCAGAAGGTGCAATGCGATTTCGCGCCCCACCAGCATCCCCGCGCGGTCTCGATGAGCAGACTGGGCTTCAGCCTGGAAGCGAGCGGTCCGGATTTCACCTCGGCGAAGTAGTCGTCGAAGTCCGGGTCGGGCAGCGCATCCATGTTATGCACTTTGTCTGCGGGCGCCATCACCTTCGATTGGCCGCATTCGCGCGCCACCAGCCCCGGGACACCGGCCAGCGGCTCACCCGCCTCCAGACGCCGCACTAACTCCGGAAAGCTGTGATCGGATTCCCCGGAGCATACGAAGTCGATAAACGGGAACGAGCGGTGCAGTTCCAGCCCCATCACGCCTTCGCAATTTCCCCCGCCGAAGACGATGATCTTTTCCGGGTGCCGCTGTTTGATCAGCCGCGCCATGGCCAGTGACGCCAGGTTCTGCTGAAAGGTACTGGTGAAGCCGATCATGTCGAACGACGCCACGTCATAGCGCTCCAGGCAGTCGTGGAGAAACGCACCGATGACGTCGCGGATCCCCAGGATGGTCTGGTAGTTTTCCTTGCCGCCGGCATGCTGTTCCAGGGTGGCCAGGTAAGTGGCCGTGTCCAGCTTGTCGCCGAACTCATGCTGGGCGAACAGCCAGTCGCCCAGAAACAGCGCCTGGCTCAACTTCTCATCCACAAGCTGGTATGCGTCGAAGCCGATCCGCTCGCCCAGGAAGAGGTTCGGATGGCCGGTGACACACTCGTGGCCCTCCTGCGCCAGCCGGGCCTTCAGGATACTGATCCCGATGGCGGGGCGCGAAAGCGAAACAAACGGCATGTTCAAAAGCAAGACACGCATTAGCCCCTCACCTCATCAAACCCAATTGCACAAGCTCCGGCGACTGTTTGCGGAAGGCCTGCAGATTTTCAAGTAATTTCAGGTCGGACGCCGGAAGCAGCCCGCGCAGGGATTCCGGATCGATGTGAAAGCGGTTTTCGCCGCATCCCTTGCAGAGCGGGTCTTCATCCAGCCGTCCGGTATCGCTCAGGTGGCGCAGCGCCCGGTAGCGCGAACCGCGCCAGAGGTTATAAAGCGAGTCCTGGCGCGCGTTGCCCATGACGTGGGAGCGGCGCCAATCCATGCAGCATGTAATCAGGTCGCCGTTCCAAAGAATGCCCATGTAAGCCATCAGCGCCGGGCAGCCGGACATGTTGTAGCTGGAAAGCTGGCTCTGGTTGGCCTCCGGGGCGAACGGCAGCAGGCGCTGGAATGCCGACTCACTCATGTTACCCGCGCGGTTGTTCAGCGGATTCAGATAGAAGGTGACGCCGCGCGCCCGCCAGTATTCGCGCATGTCCTCCACTTCATGCTTGTTGGTGGACATGAGAATGGCCGTGACCACCAGCCGCGTGCGGGAACCGCGGCGCCTGATCTCATCCCACAGGTAGTTTACGTTGCGCAGCACCGTCCACGCGTCGATTCCCATGGTCTGCCGGTAGGTTTCCGGCGTGAGCCCGTTCGAGCTGATATGGATGGTGTGCAACGGCATGGCGGCCAGGGCGCGGGCGGTCTCCGGCTTCAGCAGAAAGCCGTTGGTGGTGACGTTTACCTGGGCAAGGGGATTCCTGCGCACGATCAGTTCCAGGCGCGGGACAATCTGCTTATCCATCAGCGGATCGTTGTTCAGGAACGGCTGGATCATGTGGATGGGATAGCAGGAGATCTCGTCCACGATTTTCTCAAACAGGTCCTGGTCCATCACGCCGTTGGGCTGGGTAAGTGAAGTTTCCGGATACGGACAGAATCCGCATTTGGCATTGCAGCGCGAGGTGGTTTCGATCTGAATGTTATTAGGGAAGTTCAGCGCCCGCATCCGCCGCTCCTAAGCGTGAACGTATGTACACGCATTACACAACTCCAGTTCGCTTACCCGCTGCTGTTCCTGTAAACGGCGGAAGCGCCGGTATTTCTCCCCGTTCCAAACCTCGCGGATCGTCTGCTGCCGCAGGTTCCCCAGCACCACTTTGCGGCGCCAGTCCATGCAACAGAGCAGGACGTCGCCATTCCAGCCCACGTACATCTTGTGATAGAGCAATTCGCACACCCGCACGGGCTTTGCGCTTAGCGGCTTGTAATTCAGGTCGTCGAAGTTTTTCACGTTGCCGGCGCGATTCACCAGAGGGGAGGAGCCCGATTGCACGCCGCGGCTCTGCCAATAGCGGATGTTCTCGGCGATTTCGCCTTTCATGGGTGTGGTTTCTATCATGTTCGTGAAGACGCGCAGCGAGGCCGGCTTCACGTCCAGCAGATAGTCGATGTTCTTCTTCACCAGGTCGAAGGACAGCCCCATGATGTGCTCGTAGGTTTCCCTGGTGGAGCCATTGAAGCTGAACCATATGCCGTCCAGACCGGAATGGATCAGACGGTCGGTGACTTTTGGCAGCAGCAGCGATCCGTTGCTGGTCACCGTCACCATGGCGTGGGGAACCATCTTCTTCGCCATGGCGATCCAATCCACCATGCGCGTGTCGGTGAAGGGCTCATTGTTCAGAAACGGCTCAATGCGCCACAGGGTCCTGTCGGCCGCGCATTCGGCCAGAATCTTTTGATACAGGTCGAGGTCCATGCGCCCGGCGGGGAGTTCCTTGGACACCTCCGGATACGGACACATGATGCAGGTGGCGTTACAGGCGGTGTTGGTTTCGATCTGGATCTCGGCGGGGAACTCCAGATCGCGATCGGAGGGCACGGTGCGAATGGCGGGCGCCCGCGGCACCGCCTCCGTCCCGGCGCAAACCTCCGCCAGCAGCGCGCGCCATTGAGGGACAACCTGCTGGGCGGAATACTCGCGATAGACTTTTTGCCGCAGAGCCGCTCCCAGGCGGGAGCGCAGGTCGGGGTTTCCCAGTAACAGCCGAAGGGCCTCAATCAGCCCGCCGGTATCCCCGGGCCGGACCAGCACCCCGGCTGCGCCGCCATCCAGTTGTTCGCGCGCCGCGCCGTCGTCAAAGGCGATCACGGGCAGCCCTGCGGCGCCCGCCTCATTGATGACGTGCGACATGCCCTCGCCGCGGGAAGGCAGAACGAAAATGTCGGCGGCGGTCATGATCTGCGGCACGTCTTTGCGGGCGCCGGCGAAGATAAACCGGTCCTTGGGCAGCTCCCGCGCGGCGCGTTCCATCAGCGCCCGTCCATATTCGGCCTGAAACGCATCGGGCGGCCCCACGATGAGGAAACGAACCTGAGGAAACTCCGGGCACAGCACTTTCGCCGCCTCCACCAGGTGATCCACGCCCTTCTTGGCATCCAGCCGGCCGGCGAACAGCACGATGGGATCGGAGTGAAAGCCATAGGCCTTGCGCAGATCGCCGCGCTGTGAGTCGTTGTACTCGGAGGTGTCCACCATCGAGGGCAGATAGCGCGCCCGGGAAGGATCGGCGAACAGGGCGGCAGCCTCACGCGCGATGGCCGCCGACACGCCGATCAACAGCGCAGTGCGGTCCTTCGGGATGCGGTGTACTTCGCCCGCGATCCCGGCATGTTCCACCAGTTTGCATTCGGATGGATCAAGACGGTCAAACACCATGCGCGCCAATTGCGTATCCTGGCAGGCCACCACAACTCGGATCTTCTCCGCGCGGATCTTCGCCGCCAGGTAATCCGCTTTCTCCTCCAGCGAGGCAAGCGTATGGCAGCCCGTATCCACCAACACGCCATACTGGCGAAGCCGTTCGCCGGCCGGGGAAGGCTCATTTGCCGGCCAGGCCGAGGCCACGCTGACCGGGAAGGTGGAGCGGTGCAGATGGCGCGCCAGGATCGCCAGTTCGGTCTCCTCGCCGCCGGTGCGCAGCAGGCTCATGAGGAACAGTACAGGGTAAGCGGACTCTTTCTGCCGGACCGCGGGCGGCGCCAGGGGACGCATGTCATTCACTTCGGACTGAACCTCCGCCACCCAGGCGGCCAGGCGGGCCTCAAAATCAAGATCGATACGAATTGTTTCAGATGCGTGGGCGCCCAGCCGTGCGCGGAGCGGCGCTTCGTCCAGCATGCGCAGCAGCCCGGCCTCCAACTCGCGATTGTCGTGCGCGGTCACCAGCAGCCCGTTTTCCTCATGGCGGAGGATTTCGGGAATGCCGCCCACGCGCGAGGCTACGGCCGGCAGCCCCATCGCCATCGCCTCGGCAAGGGAATTGGGCATCCCGTCGGCCAGGGAAGGATGGCAGTAGACATCGGCGGCGGCAAGCACGGGGCGCACGTCGTCCAGATGGCCTGTGAAGCGCACGGCGGTCTGCAATCCCAAGTGATCGCGCAGCCGCTCCAGCCGCCCTTTGTCTTCGCCGGAACCGGCGATCACCAGGCGAAGCTCGGGACGTTTTTTCGCCACCTCATGCGCGGCCAGCAGCAGGTTATCCTGGCCCTTGGCCGGATGCAGCCGCGACGCACAGGCCACCACCAGTTCGCCGTTCTCCCAGCCAAGCTCGCGCCGCGCCGCGATGCGATCCCCGGCTCCGGGATGAAAGCGGCTCAAGTCCACGCCCTCGCGCAGCACGCGCACGAAGTCAGAAGGTCCCTGCCAGTCGAAGAAGCGCTGGCGATTCTCCTCAGAAACCACGTGCAGGCGGCGTACCTCGGGCCCTGCGCCATAGCCGTAATATTCGGCGTCGAGGCTGGTCATGGGGGGCAGGCCGGTTTTCAGAATCACCAGGGCCTTGCGGTCCAGGCGCCGCACCAGTTCGCCCAGCACCTGAGCTTCGCAGATTCGGCCCAGCACGGTTGCGTACACCACGTCCACTTCACGGCTCTTAAGAAAGTGATAGAGCGGCTCATGGAAAGGCGTGCCGCGCGTGATGGGCATCCCATGCACGTCGATGTAGGAATCCAGGCAGGCCTGGAACAACTGGGAACGCCAGGGGCAGACGACGGAGGCCTGGTGGCCCAACTTGCGCAGCGCGCGCACCATCTTCAGCACCCAGAGCTCACCGCCGCCCAGCACCGGGATGTCGTTGAGGAAAACGATGTTCATGCTTCCACCAATCGTGCCGCCGTCACTTTGCTGATCGCCTCGAAGACGGTGTTGCAATCGAGATCCAGCGGATCGCCATAGAGGATCTGGCAGTTGGACGCCTCGGCCGGACCGGCCCACTCCACCGGCATCATGTCGGAGTAAATCACCGCCATGGGAGCATCCACGGCCGCTCCCAGGTGTCCCAGCCCGTTTTCGACGGTGACAAGGCAGGCGGCCTGTTCCACCAGCGCGGCCACGATACGGATAGGCAGCCCGTAGAGGCGGCGCGCGTGGGGAATTTCGATCCACGGATCGCGCTCAGCGCCCACCAGCAGGATGTCGAACTCGCCTTCGGCATGGAGGCGGCGGGCCAGTTCCTGCCATCGTTCCACCGGCCAATCCTTTTTCCGGCCCTTGCCGTCAGGCCGTTCGGGGTTCGAAACCGAATGCAGGCTGAAGACGACATAAGGACGGCTGGCAAAGACACGCGCGGCGCGGCGCTCCAGCTCCGTCAGGTGCAGAACCGGACGCACCGATTGCGTTTCCACTCCCACGATCCGGGCAAACGCCTTGCTGATGTGCTGCCGAAAGACGTCTGGCGATGTGCAGACATGCCTTAAGTCCAACCGGTACAGCATCGCCCCTTCCCGCAGGTCAATCGGCAGGGTACACAACCACTCGTTGGTCTTTTCGGGGATGCCATGGAAGTACATCCGCTCGTTGTACAGGACCAGGTCGATATCCGGGTTGTGATCGAGCACCCGGCAGAAGTTGGCCGCCTGGGTGACGTAGATGATTGCAGTATCAGGGTTCAGCAGACGAAACGCCCGGATCGCCGGAGTGGTGCAGAGCGTGTCTCCCAGGGCATTCAGTCCGAGAAAAACAGCTTTCTTCACACAGGCCTCCGGCCCGGAATTCTAATCGCCGCCGGGGCCACCCGCCGGACCGAGGGGTCCGATCGGCTCCACCGGAATGCGCGGCACGATCGGTTCTCTGGGGATGATCGTTTCGGGCGAAATCGGAATGATGCTTTCAATCGAGGTCACCGGGGTGATCGACTCAATCGAGGACACCGAGATGGGGATAATGCTTTCGATAGGGGAGATCGGCGAAATCACCGTGATCGGTGTAATCGGCTCAATCGGGGAAATGGGATCGATCGGCGTGATGGATGGGATTGGAGCGCCCATGCTTCCTCCTTGCGAAATTACCGCACCGGAGTCACTGGCGGTGGGTGCGGCGAACAGTAGTATGACGCCCATGCCCGGCTCAGGTCAATGGCCGAAAGGGAAAACGCAATGAATTTTTGTGGCACGCGCCGTGCATTTATCTTTTCGTAATGGCTTGGAAAACAATTCGGAAACCGGCCGGCTTTCGGGACCCGCCCAACCTTCGGGACTACGACAGTGTGTGCCGCGAATTCCGCTGGGAGGCGGTAGGCGAGGAACTGGGCGCAAAGGGTGGGATCAACATTGCGAAACTGGCTGTGGACCGCCACGCCGAAGGCGCCCGGGCCGGGCACGTTGCGCTGCGATGGCTGAGCCGTCAGGGCGGCAGCCTTGAGTATACGTATGCGGATTTAAAGCGGGAAACGGCGCGATTCGCCAACCTTTTGGAGTGTCTGGGGCTGCGGCCCGGCGAACGGGTCTTCGCCTTCACGCCGCGTATTCCGCCGCTCTACATCGCCGCGCTGGGCACACTGAAGTACCGGGCGGTGTTTTGCCCGCTGTTTTCCGCCTTTGGCCCGGAGCCGCTGTTCCAACGCCTGAGCCGCGGCGACGGGCGAGTGTTGGTCACCACTGAGCGCCTGTATCGCAAGAACGTGGAGCCAATCCGTTCGCGGCTTGCCGGTCTGCAGCACGTTCTGTTAGTGGATACGACAGAAGACGCAGCCAATGGTGTGAAATCGCTCACCCGCGCGCTGGCCTCGATGCCGGACGCCTTCGAGATCCCGGAGACCTCGCCTGAGGACATGGCCCTGCTGCACTTCACCAGCGGAACCACCGGCATGCCCAAGGGCGCCGTGCATGTCCACGAAGCCGCGCTGATGCACTACATGACGGGCAAGTACGCGCTGGATCTGCGGCCGGGCGACGTTTTCTGGTGTACGGCCGATCCGGGGTGGGTGACGGGCACTTCCTATGGCATCATCGCCCCTTTGCTGCACGGCGCCACGAACCTGGTGGACGAAGCGGATTTCGATGCCGTGCGCTGGTATGAAACCCTGCAGCGGCAGAGGGTGAACGTCTGGTATACGGCGCCCACGGCGATCCGGCTGTTGATGCGGCTGCCGGTGATGCCGAAGGATACCTACGATCTGAGCGCGCTGCGGTTTATCGCCAGCGTGGGGGAACCGCTGAATCCATCGGCTGTGGTGTGGGGCGTGGAGGCGTTCGGCATGCCGATTCACGATAACTGGTGGCAGACGGAAACGGGCGGCATCATGATCGCCAACTTCCGGTCAATGGACATACGCCCGGGTTCCATGGGACGGCCGCTGCCGGGAGTGGAGACGGGCCTGGTGCGGCGGCTGGCTGGCGGCGGTATCGAAGAGATCCGCGAGGCGGGAGTGGAAGGCGAACTGGCGTTGAAGCCCGGATGGCCATCCATGTTCCGGGGCTATCTTCACGAACAGGAGCGCTACCGCAAGTGTTTCGCCGGAGGCTGGTATCTTACCGGGGATCTTGCCCAGCGTGACGCCGAAGGCAACTACTTCTTCGTAGGCCGCGCCGATGACATTATCAAGACGGCCGGTCACATGGTGGGTCCGTTTGAAGTGGAGAGCCTGCTGATGGAACACCCGGCGGTGGCCGAGGCTGGCGTCATCGGCAAACCGGATCCGGTGATCGGCGAGGTGGTGAAGGCGTTCGTGGTGTTGAAGCCCGGCTTCGAACCGGGTGAAGATCTGCGGTTGGAACTGATCGGCTTCGCGCGCAAGCGCATGGGATCGGCCACGGCGCCCAAAGAAATCGCATTTGAGAAAAGCCTGCCGCGCACGCGCAGCGGAAAGACCATGCGGCGGCTGTTGAAAAATCGTGAACTGGGGTTGCCGGAAGGTGACACATCCACGCTGGAGGCGGCATCATGAATCCTCGTGAACTGCTGGGCCGGATGCTGCTCATCCGCCGCTTTGAGGAAAAATGCGCCGAGCTTTATACAGCAGCGAAGATCCGGGGCTTTCTGCACCTCTATATCGGGGAGGAAGCCGTGGCGGCCGGGATCATGCCCGCGCTGGGCCCGGAAGACGCCGTGGTTTCCACCTACCGGGAACACGGCCACGCACTGGCGCGGGGCATTTCCGCGAATTCGGTGATGGCGGAAATGTACGGCAAGCAGGAGGGCTGCAGCCGCGGACGCGGCGGGTCGATGCATCTGTTCGACGCCGGGACGCGATTCTACGGCGGCAATGCGATTGTGGGGGGCGGACTGCCGCTGGCGCTGGGCCTGGCGCTGGCGGAAAAGATGCGGAAGCGGCCCAATCTCGCCTGTTGCTTCTTTGGCGATGGCGCGGTGGCCGAGGGTGAGTTTCATGAGACGTTGAACCTCGCCGTGTTATGGAAAGCGCCGGTTCTGTTCGTGTGCGAGAACAACTATTACGCGATGGGGACACGGCTGGACGTTTCTCATTCGGTGACGGACCTTTCGAAGAAAGCCGCCGTCTACGGAATGCCGGCGGCGCCGGTGGATGGCATGGATGTTCTGGCGGTGCATGAGGCGGCGGGAAAGGCCGCCGAGGCGGTGCGTAGCGGTGCCGGGCCCTACTTTCTGGAATGCCGCACCTACCGCTTCCGCGCGCATTCCATGTATGACCCGGAGTTGTATCGCACGAAGGCGGAAGTGGAGGAGTGGAAGAAGCGCGATCCGATCCCGGGGCTGGCCAGGCGGCTGGAGATGACAGACGCGGAGATGGCGGCACTGGAAAAGTCCGTGGCTGAGCAGGTGGAGCAGGCCGTGGAGTTTGCCGAGGGCGGCAGTTGGGAACCGGTGGAGGACCTGACCCGCTTTGTCTATTCCGAACGGAGGGCGTGATGACGTACCGGGAAGCCGTGCGCGCCGCCATTGGCGAAGCGATGCGGAAGGACGAGCGGGTCTTTCTGATGGGCGAAGACGTGGGCCGTTACGGCGGCTGCTTCGCCGTGAGTAAGGGTCTGCTGGAGGAGTTCGGCCCGGAGCGGATTCGCGATACGCCGCTTTCGGAATCCACCATTACGGGGGCGGGCATCGGCGCCGCCCTGGGCGGGATGCGGCCCATCGTGGAGATCATGACGGTGAATTTCAGCATGCTGGCCGCCGATCAGATCCTCAACACGGCGGCCACGTTCCTGCACATGTCGGGTGGCCAGTTCAGTGTGCCGCTGGTGATTCGCATGGCGACGGGTGGGGGGAGGCAGCTTGCGGCGCAGCATTCGCACAGTCTGGAAGGATGGTTTGCGCATATCCCGGGCATCCGCGTGCTTGTGCCCGCCACGCTGGAGGACGCACGCGGCATGCTTCCCACAGCGCTTGAGGATCCCGATCCGGTGCTGATCTTTGAGAACGCGTCACTGTACAACATGGAGGGCGAGTTGGATGAAAATGCCGGAGCTGTGGACATCGACACGGCGAAGATCCGGCGGGCAGGGCGCGACATCACGGTGCTGACGTGCGGGGCGTGTTTATGGAAAACGCTGGAGGCGGCAAAGCAGTTGGAAGGCGAAGGGATCGACGCCGAGGTGATTGACTTGCGGACGTTGCGTCCGCTGGATAACGCGACGCTGTTTGAATCGGTGTCGCGCACGCATCGCGCGCTGGTGGTGGAAGAGGGGTGGCGCAGCGGCGGCATTGCGGCCGAAATCAGCGCACGGCTGATGGAGAACGTATTCTACGAACTGGATGGGCCGGTGGAGCGGGTGTGCAGCGTGGAAGTCCCCATGCCCTACGCCAGGCACCTGGAGGACGCGGCGCTTCCGCAGCCGGCCGGCATTGCCGCGGCGGTAAGGAAGATGGTGAAGCGAAATGGCTGAATACCGCATGCCCAGTCTCGGCGCCGACATGACGAAGGGCAAACTTCTGGAATGGCGGGTAAAGCCCGGTGACACGGTGAAGCGCGGCGACATCATTGCGCTGATAGAGACCGATAAGGCCGATATTGAAGCCGAGGTGTATGAGACCGGCGTTGTGGAGGAACTGGTAGCCAAGGCGGGTGAGGAACTGCCGGTGGGCGCACTGATGGCTCGCATCGGAGGCGTCGAGACCGCCAGGCCGCCGCGGATTCACGCTTCACCGTTAGCGCGCAGAATGGCGGAGAAGTTGGGCGTGGATCTGGCCAGGGTGAAGGGTTCAGGCCCCGGCGGCGAGATACAGGCGAAAGACATTGAACCGGCCGCGCCGCAGCCCGTGGGGGCGGAAGAGGCGGGCCTGCGCATGCGGCGGGCGATTGCCGCCGCGATGAGCCGCTCCAATCGCGAAATCCCGCACTACTACCTGGAAACCCGCATCAGCATGGCGCGGGCGATGGACTGGCTGGCGCGGGAGAACGCCAAACGTCCGCTTGCCGGCCGGCTGCTGCCGGTGGTGCTCCTGATCAAGGCCGTGGCGAAGGCGCTTGTGGATGTGCCGGATCTGAATGCCTATTGGATTGACGGCCGCGCGCAGAGGCAGGATTCCATCCACGTGGGATTTGCGATCTCCCTGCGGCAGGGCGGACTGGTGATTCCCGCCATTCAGGACGCGGATCTGAAAACGCCCGATGAACTGATGGCTGTGCTGCGGGACCTGATTCCGCGCGCCCGTGCGGGGAACCTGCGGGGCGCGGAAGTCACCAGCGGCACGATCACCCTCACCAGCCTGGGAGAGCTTGGCGTGGACGCGGTGTACGGTGTGATCTACCCGCCGCAAGTGGCGCTGGTGGGTTTCGGCAGGATTGGCGAGCATGTCTGGGCGGAAAACGGAATGATCGGCGCCCGTCCGGCGGTAATCGCCACTCTTGCCGGCGATCATCGCGCCACGGACGGCCACCGCGGCGCGCAGTTTCTGGATGCCGTCGATCGTCACCTGCAGGAGCCGGACAAGTTATGAACACCCTGGAGATGAAGCAGATTGTGGCGGAGGCGATGGCGCAAATCGCGCCGGAAGCCGATCTGAACAGCGTCCCTGGCGGGGCGAATCTGCGCGAGACACTCGACATCGACTCGTTCGACTTCCTGAACCTGCTCATCGAACTGGGTAAACGCCTGAAAATCGAGATTCCGGAAGCTGACTACGGCAGACTTGGCACGCTGGACAGCCTGGCGGTGTATCTGGCTGAGCGTGCTCAAACGTAAACCCCCCTCGGAGGTTTGGAAGGAGGTAGCAGCGATGACAAACCTTCGCAAGATCCTGGTAGCGGCAAGCCTGGCGCTGCCGCTGTATGCCATGACGGCCCGCACGGGCGGGAACCGGGTTTTGATACCGCAGGGTGAAACTTTGGAAGACAGCCTGTTCGCCTCGGGTGAAACAGTGCGTATTGACGGCGTGGTGGACGGCGACGTGATCGCCTTTGCCCAGCGCATTGAGATCCGTGGGACCGTGACCGGCAGCGTGATGTTATGGGCACAGAATGTGGACGTGCGCGGAGAGGTGAAGGGCACGCTGATTGGCTTTGCGCAGAACGTGCTGGTAAGCGGGACGGTGGGACGGAACGTGATCGCCGCGGCGCAGAATGTGCGCCTGGACCGCACGGGGCTGGTGAACGGCGATCTGGTCGGATTTGGCGCCACGGTTACCTCCGAGGGTACGGTGTCGCGCGGAGTGCGGGCTTACAGCGGCACGGGGACGATGGCGGGCGGAGTAGGCCGCGACGTCGAGTTTTACGGTGGGGAACTGCGAGTGGAGGATTCGGCTCGTATCACCGGCAACGTGAGGGCGAGGGTAAGTAAAGAGAGCGACTTATATGTGGCCGGTGGGGCCAAGGTGGGGGGCACGGTGGACAAGCGGCTGCAGGAACCGGCCGCGCCCGCATCGCCGATCGCCCGCGTCCTTTGGGAGGGATTGTGGCTGGCCGCGATGATGCTCACCGGATGGGTGTTGTGGCGGGTGGCGCCGCGAGTGGTGGAAGGCTCGGTGAGGAATGTTGCGACACCGTGGCCGGCGCTGGGGATGGGATTTGTGTTGCTGGTGGCGGCTCCGGTGGCGCTGGTGATCGTCGCTCTCACCGTGATCGGTTTGCCGATGGCGCTGATGGGCGGCGCGCTCTACTTGACGGCGGTATACCTTTCCCGCATGGTGGTGGCGGTGTGGCTGGGCCAGCGGGTGATGGCGCGATTTGCCGGGGGCGCCGGCAACCACGGGCTGATCCTGTTGAGCGGACTGGCGATCGTCAGCGTGGTATTCGCGATACCGCTGGTGGGACTTGTGGCGAAGTTGATCGCGACCTGCCTCGGACTTGGCGCATTCGCATGGTATGGCTACCGCGCGCTGCGTCCCACGCCATTGTTGACGCCCGATAGCGGGGAGACGGCGGCGAGGCGCGGTCCCCTGGTGCTGGCAAGCTCCTAGAGGATCAGGTTACTTCTTCAGTTCGGAGGCGGCGACGATGCGCGAGTCGGCCTGGAACTTACGGAAATCGGAGAAGGTGATTTCCTGGTCGCCGAGGATACGCTTGAACAGGGCGACGCGCGCATCGATATTGATGCGGATGGTTTTTGGCGTCCAGACCTCATCATTGATGCGGGCCTGTTCGAAGAAGATGGTGGAACCCTTAGCCAGCCGGGCAAGGAAAAGTCCGAAGGAAACGGTGTCGATGACTTCGCCTTCCATGCGCACCCACTGGAAGTCGGTCTGGTCGATCCACATTTTGCCCTTGAACTTCTTCAGCATGGCGGAGCGCCAGTTCTTTGGCTTGTATTCAGGGCGGGGGGTGGCGTCGAGGATCCATGCCTTGCGGCCGTTGATCGTTTCTTCGCCCAGCAGCCTGAAGTGATAGGCGTCGGGAATTTCCAGCGCGATTTCGCGCTCCTTCAGACGGTCGCGGCGCCAGTTTTCGATGCGGCGGGCGCGTTCGGCGGGGGTTTCGGCGCGGCGCTTTTCGGCAACGCGATCCATTTTCGCCTGTTCCCTGGCGGCCTCTGTGGCAGGAAGAGGTTTGCCATCCTTCTCGATGAGGCGGCGGTAGGGCTCGCCGTAGAGGAGCGAAAACTCGCGGCCTTCCTGTTCGGTTTTCTTCAGCGCGCCGGCGGAGTCGCGCTCGCGGATGACGGACCGGGAAATATAGACGTAATCCTGGGCGCGCTCCCAATTGGCCTGATCGCGCACAACAGACTTACGCACAATTTCATTGGGATCGAGCGCAAGGGCCGCGAGTGGAACGATCAGACAGGCAAGAAGCCGCATTAGGACCGCCACCACAGATCGTACCATTTCCTGGGCCGGAGCAGGCCGGTGGCCTGGTAGGGTTTGAGGGTGCGGCCGTGGAGAGCGGCGCCGGGGTTTTCCACAAACAGGCACTGGGCGTAGTCCGGATTGTAGTTTTTCGCCACCCAGTCAAAGGCTTCCTTCATCATGGCGGTGGTGCGGTGGCGGGTGTCATGCGCGTCGCTGGCGATGAAATGGACGAGATTTTCCTTGATGAGGTTGAGGCTGAACTCTTTGGCTGTATTGCCGAAGTGGCCGAGGAGGGAGCCGGCGGTGACCTGGAGGCAGCAGCCCTCAATGACCCATTGGCGGAGCTTGTCGATGCGCTGCTGAAGAAGGCGGTTGCGCTCTGGGTGGGTGATGACGGGGCGGATGCCGGCGTGCAGCAGGTTGCCGAAAATTTCCGAGCAGTTGTTGAAGATCAGTAAGTCTGAAAACTCCACCAGCAGGTAGTTCTTGTGATTGATGGTGTACTTGTCCGGGTTGGCGATGGCGTCCTGAATGTTGTCGTAAGTGAGGTGGAAATCGCAACCCTCGTGGATGCGCGGATTGCCTCCGGTAAGCGCGGTGAGTTCCTCGACGCGCTGGCGGATGAGCTCCGGTTCGAAGCGGTATTCGAGGTCGCAGTGAGGGGTGGCTACAATATCGGTGATGCCGGAACCGGCCGCCATTTGCAGCATGGCCACGCTTTCCTCGGGGCTTTTGGAACCGTCGTCCAGTCCGTAGAGGATGTGGCTGTGGATATCGATCAGATAAACATCTCCTCGTCCTGGGTCGCCTGAGCGACGCTTGGGCGGCCGGCCCCTTTCAACATATGGCCGACGGCCGCGCGGATGCCAGCGCTGACGCCGTTGATTTCGCGCAAGGGTCTTAAGACGCCGCCATGGAGGGTGGCGACGGTGTCCTGAACGCGGCTGAAGGTGTCGTCGAGGACAAGCTCGGCACGATCCATCTGGACCCTGGCGCGAGCGGAAACGTCGGTGAGCAGCCCCTCGACGTGCACAAGCTGGTTGCGGGTGGAATCCAGTATGTCGTTTGCCTTGGTGGTGATGTCGTGAATCTGGCTGCGGCTTTGTTCCAGCGTCTTCTGCGCGGATTCCATGAGGGATTCGGCGCGGGGGGCGAAGGCGTCCAGCTTGTGTTGCAGGGCCTTGGCTCGTCTTTGCAGAACGATCAGGGCGATCGTTTGTCCGACCTGGCTGAGCGCGACCAGACCGACAAAGACGGTAAGGATCAGAATCAACGAATCCTGGTTCATTGGATCAGTGCACGGAGTTTAGGTTTGCGGATCGAGATCGGACTTGGGAGTAGAGACGGCTTCGCGGTAAGCCTGCCGTCCGGCTTCCACGGCAGCGGCGAGATTTTCGCGCTGGCGGGAAACGGCGCCCTTGCTCTTGTCGACGAGTTCGCTGGCTGAGCCGCGCAGTTCCTCAGAACGGCGGCGCAGGAAATCCTTGCTTTCGTCGGCTTTTGAGCGGATCAACTGGCGTGTCTCATCGCCCGCCTTGGGGGCGAAAAGAATGCCGACGGCGACTCCGACGCCAAGGCCAAGAAAGAAATAGGAAAGCTTTTTGTCTTCGTCCATGGGGCACTTCCTTTGCTGCCCCTAGTGTACCACCAGCCGAATCTGGTAGGCTCAGTTTCGGATGGCAAGCCCATGAAGCCGAAGCGTTTATTGGCGGAAGCGGAACTGCTGGACTATGCCCTGAAGGCGCTGGGGACGCGCGCGGCGTCCGCTGGAGAGCTGCGCGAGAAGCTACGCCAGCGGGCTGAGAAGAAGGGCGATGTGGAGCCTGTGCTGGCGAAGCTGCGCGAGTATGGATATCTGGACGATAAGCGGTTCGCCGAGAACTTCGCCGCGCGGCGGCTGGAGAACGAGGGGTTCGGCAAAGCGCGGGTACTGCGCGATCTGCGGACGCGGCGGGTGGCGCCGGCGCTGGCCGAAAAGGCGGTAAACGCGGCGTTTGAAGGCTCCGACGAAGAGAAGCTGATTGAGCAGTATCTGGCGCGCAAGTACAGACGGCAGCCGCTGGGCGAGGTGCTGGGCGATGCCAAGGGGCTGGCGGCGGCGTTTCGAAAGCTGCGCGGGGCGGGCTTTTCGAGCGCCAACGCGCTGAAGGTGTTGAAGAAGCATTCGCGGGATACGGAAACGCTGGATCAGCTTGAATCGGCGGGTCTGGAAGGCGAGCCGGAGGAACGGGAGGAGTAAGTCACTTGCGGGCATGGCTGGTGGATCAATTTGGCGAGCCGGAGACGATGCGGCTGGCGGACGTGGCGGCGCCGGAGCCGCGCGAGGGCGAGGTGCGCATCCGTGCGCGGGCGGCGGCGGTCAACTTTTTCGACCTGCTGCTGGTGCAGGGCAAGTATCAGGCCAAGCCCGGGTTTCCATTCACACCGGGGGCGGAGGTGGCGGGCGTGGTGGACGCGGTGGGGCCGGGAGTGGAGTGGAAAGCCGGGGACGAAGTGGTGGCGCTTCCGGAGCGGGGCTGTTACGCGGAGATGGTGGTTTGCCCGGCGGGGCGCGTGCTGGCCAAGCCGCGGGGCATGAGCTTCGCCGAAGCGGCGGCGATGCCGATTGTGTTTCAGACGTCCTGGTTCGCGCTGGTGGACCGGGCCGGACTGCGGGCGGGCGAATGGCTGCTGGTGCATGCGGGGGCGAGCGGGACGGGCATGTCGGCGATTCAGATCGGAAAGTCGCTTGGAGCACGGGTGATCGCCACTGCCTCCACCGAAGAGAAGCTGGCGTTCTGCCGGGCGCAGGGGGCCGATCATGCATTCAATTACAGCGGGCCGGAGTGGGTGGAGGAAGTGAAGCGCGTGACGGGCGGTGGGGCCGATGTGATCTACGATCCGGTGGGCGGCGATATTTTCGACCTTTCGACAAAATGCATCGCTCCTGGCGGGCGGCTGCTGGTGATCGGATTTACTTCGGGGCGGATTCCGACGGTGGCGGCGAACCGGATTCTGTTGAAGAACATTTCGATTGTGGGCGCGATCTGGGGAAACTGGTGCGCGGCGCATCCGCAGTATGTGTCCGGGACACACCGGAAACTGACCGAATTATTTGAAACAAATCGCATACGTCCTGTTGTCTCGCGCGAGTATGCGTTTGAGGACGCAAGACAGGCCTTGCGCGATGTGGCCAATCGCGCGGTGATGGGCAAATGCGTGCTGCGGGCTCAGGAGTAGATGCCGGGCGCCTCATGGCCGATGGCGCGCACGTATTCATCGTAGGAGCCGGGGTAGACGCGGGGAGTGCGGTCCGTGCCGGTTTCACCGCCGAGCTCGAGCACCCGGGAGCCCAGTCCTTTGAGGAACATGCGGTCGTGCGAGACGAAGATCATGGTGCCTTCAAAGCCTTTCAGCGCGTCCACCAGCATCTCCTTGGTGGCCAGGTCCAGGTGATTGGTGGGCTCATCCAGCACCAGGAAGTTGGGGGGATTGTAGAGCATGCGGGCCATGGCCAGCCGCGATTTTTCTCCGCCGGACAGCGCGCGGATGCGCTTGTCGACATCCTCACCGGAGAACTGGAAGGCGCCGGCGAGGGTTCGAAGGGAGCCGATGCTGTCCTGGGGAAAATCCTTCTGAAGCTGCTCACTGATGGTGAGATCGGCGTCCAGCACATCGAGCGACTGTTGGGCGAAGTAGCCCATGGTGAGGCTGGCGCCGAGGCGCACGATGCCGGCATCGGGTTCGGCGGCGCCGGCGATCATTTTGAGCAGCGTGGTTTTGCCGGCGCCGTTCTTGCCCATCACGGCCCAGCGTTCGCCACGGCGGATGGTGAGGGTGAAGCCCTGGTAGATGACGCGGGATCCGTAGGCCTTGTGCAGATCTTCGATGATGGCGACCTGATCGCCGGAGCGGGGCGGGGCGCGGAATTCGAACTTCACCACCTGGCGGCGTTTGGGTAACTCGATCTTCTCGATTTTGTCGAGAGCTTTGATGCGGCTTTGGACCTGGGCGGCCTTGGCGGCATGGGTGCGGAAGCGGTCAATGAAACGCTGTTCCTTGGCAAGCATGGCCTGCTGGCGGGCGAAGGCGGCCTGCTGGTTGGTTTCGCGGATGGCGCGTTCGCGTTCATAGAAATCGTAGTTGCCGGAGTAGGCGATGATTTCACCGGCATCGATTTCGGCGATGCGGGAGACGATGCGGTTCATGAATTCGCGGTCGTGCGAGGTCATCAGGAGCGCGCCGGGGTAGGATTTGAGGAACTGCTCCAGCCAGATGATGGATTCGATGTCGAGGTGGTTGGTGGGCTCGTCCATCAGCAGGACGTCGGGCTTGCCGAGCAGGACGCGGGCCAGTGCGACGCGCATCTTCCAGCCGCCGGAGAGGGCGCCGACGTCGCCATCGATCTGGTCATCGGCAAAGCCGAGGCCATGCAGCACCTCGCGGGCCTGCGCTTCGAGGGAATAGCCGCCAAGGTGTTCGTACTCTTCCTGAACTTCGCCGAAGCGATTGAGGATGCGGTCCATGTCAGCGGCGCGGGCGGGATCTTCCATGGCCTGCTGCAGCGCTTCGAGCTCGTGATGCAACTGTCCGGCGCGGCCGCTGCCGGCGATGGCTTCATCCAGCACGGAGCGGCCTTTCATCTCCTCGACATCCTGGCGGAAGTAACCGATGGTGAGCTTGCGGGGAACGGAGACTTCGCCCTCGTCGGGGGATTCCTCGCCGACGGCCATGCGGAAGAGCGTGGTCTTGCCGGCGCCGTTGGGCCCCACGAGACCGACCTTCTCGCCGGGATTCAACTGGAAGGAGGCGTCGACGAAGATGAGTTGTTTACCGTACTGCTTGTTGATGTTCGAGTAAGAGATCATGCTACGAGGAAGTTTGGCGGGAACTTCCAGTGTAGCGTGCTTACGCGGCGGGCAGTTCGTCCAGACCCCAGTCCGGCACTTTGAAGGAAGCGCCGTGGACTTTGCCTGAACCGGTGGCGAGGGTGAGTTTCCGGGAGCGCACGTCTTCGCGGAACCTCTGGATGGAGGCATCGGCGACGGCGTTGGCGAGCGCGACGCGCTTCTTCCTTTCCGTGCTGAAGGTTTGCCCCAGGATCTGATCGCGCACTGCCGGCTTCACGCTGCCGTTCTGGACATGGATATCGAAGCAGAGGGCGGCGCCGAGTTCGGTCACGAAACCCAGGCGGGCGGCGGTGGTCATGGCGGGGGAAAAGTATTTCTCCCTGGCGCGCCGAAGCTGCGTCTGCTTGACCTCTTCCAGACGCCCGAACAGCGCAAAGCTGGAAAGCCATGGTTCGGCCAGCCGGGCCTTGGTCTGCCCGATGCTTACCGAATCGGCGAATTCCATCTGCTTGGCTAAAGGCGCTTTCATCACTTGCAGCAGCTTCTTCGTGTTCTCGCCGAAGGCCAGGGTCAGCAGATCGGGACGGGTGCGGTCCATCTCCAGAACGATGGCGGGGATTTCGCCGTGTCTGAGCGTGAAGCCGATGATGCCCCAGGTGATTCCCGCGCCATCGAAGTTGCCCTGAGCGAGGTCGAAGCCGTGTCCTTCAAAGTCGGCGGTGATGCCGAGGACGCGCTCGAACAACGAAGGCACGGGGAGAGTGGTGATGCCGCTCCAGGTATCGGTGTCCACGGCGCCGGTCTTGTCAAGACCGCGATTGACCTGAAAGGCGGAGACACCGTCGAATGTCTGGCCGCCGTATCTGCCGTCGATGTCGCGCTCCTCGAAAGCGAGTCCGCGCTGGACCTTCTTTACGAGTTCGCCGCGTGAGCCGCGGGCTAGCAGGAGTCTGCTCATGGGATGGCTACTTTCTGGTCATTACGGGGACACCTTCCTCGTTCGGCTTGCGGGCGAGTTGGGTTCCGGTGAACTTGGCGATGGTGAGTTCGGCGCGATAGAGGACCTTGCAGCCTTTTTCCAGGTGGCCGCCGAATGCGCCGCCTTCGGGCGAGGAGAGCGTCATATGCAGGTGGGGCTCGCCGGCGGCGATGATGCCGTTGACGTTGATGATCTCCATCGGCCCCTTCTTCGTGGTGAAGAGTTGTTCGGGTTTGGCGGCCAGAGACTTGACGCCGTGCCAGGTGCATTCCTGGAGTGAGCCGGCGGCGCTGATGACGGCGCCATCCTGGATGTCGAATTTCTTGATCGTATCGAGGATGGTTTCGAGCAGAAGGTCGCCACGGTCGAGGCGGAGGCGGAGTACCTCCTGCACTTTGGAGCCCGAAAAAACTTCAGCGGCGGCCGCAGGGTATGCAGCCGCCGCTATGAGCAGAGCGATGGTCCCGTGAATCTTCATGGCAGCAGCCACTGTATCACGGGAACTGCGCGGTTAGAACGTGATGCGGGCCGAAAGTTCGATGTTGCGGCCGCCGTGTTGCGGGCCGGTGAACTGGCCGAAGAACGGGTTGTTGATTGCAGTCACCAGTCCTCCCTTGCCAACGCGATTAAACGGATTGAGGAACACGCCGCGGATCTCAAAAGACCTGAACTCGTCGATCTGGAAAATCTTCGACATGCCCAGATCCTCCATTACCAAGTGCCGGTCGCGTATGTTCGGAAGCCGCTCGCCAAGCGTTCCCAGCCGCGTGATCACGTTCCTGCCGCCGGGGTGGACTGGCGGATTGTCGAAGGCGGCGCGGTTGAGATAAGCCTGCCCCCCGGCGACACCGCGAAAGTTGATGGGCGCGTCCCCGCTGAGGGTGATATCCTGACCGGCCACATAATCCGCGCGCGCGGCGCCGAAGGGGTTGGAGATGCCGCCGGTGCCGATGGAAATCGGATTGCCGGAGCGGAATTGGTGATTCCCAGTGAGTTGCCAGCCACCGATGATCTTGCCGGCGATGCCCGGGACGTTGAGCGCCTTGCCAGGTCCGATCGGCAGTTCGTAGATCCAGGTCAGCTTCGCCACGTGGGGGATGTGATAGGACGTGATGCTGCGCTCAAGGCCGCGGTTGAAGATATCCGCCGCCCCTTCGCTGTCAATCGAACTGGATGTGAGCGCGATCGCCTTGGACCATGTGTAGGCGCCGAGAATGGAGAACCCGCCGCGCCAGTGCCGCGTCGCCTGAACCTGCAGCGAGTTGTAGGTTGAGGTGCCGAAGTTGTTGAAAATCTGGCCGACGCCGGTGAATTGCGGATAGGGCCTCAGGGCCTGTACCACGCTGCCGCGGAAGCCCGGGAACGGCTCAGGGATGCCGGTCGCCGGCGACCACTGTTCGCCCAGCACATTGCCGCGCGAAAGCAGCGTTGTGGGTAGGGCATTTAAATCTCCCAGGCCGTCGGCTTCCAGCCGCGTGCCCTTGTTGCCGACGTAGTTCACTTCCAGAACGGTGGACGCAGGCAGTTGGAACTGGAAGCCCAGGTTCCAGTTCTGGGTATAGCCCAGGCGGTTGGAATCCGGCGCGATGTAAGTAATTCCCAGACCATTGGACAGATCAGCCCTCTTGTTCGGCAGGGTGTCGGTGAAGTCCGGGTAACGGTCGTGAAGGAACATCACAGGCTCTTCGGCGAACCGGAGTTGTGTGTTCGCCGAATTCACGGCGATGGAACCCGAATATCCGAGCGTTCCCGGGAATGAGAACCCGTTCATGTTCGGCGGCATGTTGTTAATTCCATAACCGCCGCGAACCACCATCTTGCTGTTCACTTCGTAGGCGAAGCCAAACTTCGGCGAGATCTGCTTCCAGTAGGTGTTCTGGAAGCCCTTGCGGCCCAGGTCGTCGACGAAGACCAACGCGCCAGGCAGATTGTTCGCGCCCGGATTGGGT
>JANRLE010000384.1:0-54660 GCA_033762895.1 Bryobacteraceae bacterium
AGGCGCCGCCCTTCGTCGGCTTCCGGCGCGGCGCTGGTGGAAAAGGCCGATGGCGGTACGGGTTCCCAGTCGAAGGCGGCGGACTTCCAGCGCAACTGAAGGGAAGCGGCTCCGGCGGACCTGCGGTAGCGAATCACGATGCTGTGCGGGCCGGAGTTGAGCGACAGTGGCTGAGTCACTGGCTTGCCGCCGATGAGTAAGCCGGCTTTTCCGGAATCGAAGGTGTACTCTCCCGCCTGCAGCACCGAGATGGTGCCGCTGAATTCGGCCTGGAAGGCGGGCTCGATGGCGGGGTGCAGGGATTCGTTCGATTCCAGAAAGAAGTTGGGAGAAGGGGCCCGTAGGGCGACTTCATGCCGTCCGTCGCGGACAGTGAGCAGCAGACCGGGCTGCTGGGCCCAGACTACCGCGGTGGCAGCGGCAAGCAACAGGAATCGCATCGGGAATCTCAGTCGGCCGCGCGCAGTCTCAGACTTGGAGGGCCGATGTGGATGTGGGGGGCCGTGGCCTGTCCGGGTACGGCGCTGCGGAAGGCGAGATAAGGAATGCTGGCCGCATCCAGCCAGGAGCGCAGCCAACGGCCTTCGGCTGTATCGGGATTGAGGGCCACGTCGATCCGTCCACGGTGATCGAAACCGATGCTGCGGTGAAATACCGTGTCGCCTTTGGCTGAGATGGGAAAGGAGCGGGCGAAGGTGCGTTCGTATTCGCTTTCCAGCCGGCGCAGACTGGCCGGGGAGAGGATGCCGTAGGCGGGGTCGGCTTCTGAGGCGCGCATGGCGGCCAGTTGATCGCCTTCCATTTCGGCTTGACGCGCCTGTTCGGCACGGGCCATTTCAAGGAGTTGATTCCACAGGCGGACGCGTGATTCGGCCAGATCCAGCGTGCGGCGGCGCTGATCCATTTCTTCGATCAAAGAGGTCAGCGACCCGGGCGCAGCCACACCCGCCTCCACCAGTTTACGCTGGCGGGTGACGCGTTCCTGTTGCCGGTCCATCAGGCGTTTGGCTCCGGTCACCATGCGCCGGGAGAGGTCCTCGGTGAGGTCCTCCACCTTGTGGCTTCCGTAGAGAGTCTGCCGGAGCAGCACTTCGTCCTCGGCTTCGGCCACGGCGGCTTTGGCCTCATCGAGCCTGACGCGGGGCAGGCCGCCGGCGGCCACCAGTTCTTCAATGCGGCGCAGCTCGTCGCGCGCCCGTTCGAGCTCCGGCTGAGGAGCGGCAATGAGCGAGCATACACAAATAGCGGTTGCGCAAACAAAACGCATCGTCTTCATTGTAGTACGATACAGGCAGGACTACAGTTCCCGAAACACTCGATTGGCCACTACAAAACGCAAGACCGCCGCTAAGTCCACTACGCCCCGCCGCCCTGCGCGGCGCAAGCCCGCGCAGGTGGATGCAATGCCCGATGCTCCGTGGATGATCGCGGTGCGGGCCATGGAATCCAAGAAAGCCGAAGACGTCAAGGTGCTGGACCTGCGTCCGGTGACGTCGTTTGCCGACCAGATGCTGATCTGTTCAGGGGGAAACCCGCGGCAGATCCAAGCGATCGCCGATGAGGTGGAGCAGAAGCTGAAGGAAGCCGGCGAACGCCCCAACAGCGTGGAAGGGTATTCCAACGCCGAATGGATTCTGATGGATTACGGCGATTACGTGGTGAACGTATTCTCGAAAACAGCGCGCGAGTATTACGATCTGGAACGCCTGTGGCGCGACGCACCGGAAGTTGCGATTGCAGCCGGGCCCTCCGGCGAGCCGGGAAATCTTTCCTAGTCTGACGGAATTGAAACCATTCTTTGCACGTTACTGGGTGAGAGCACACACAAGCCGCCCAGGACGGCGATAGCGAGCTGTAATCGGCAGATTCTATAAGGATTAACGATACAGGCCGTCCTGGCGCCTAAATCCTCAAACCGGAGGACGTGAGGCGGTTCATCAGAACGGAGGCGGCCTTTTTGCCACTCAGGGGCGAAAGGGCCGTACCGCCTCCCGGCCGGAGGTGTCTCTAAGAATTTGGAAGAGGCGGTATCGGACGCCAACGACAAGCCGACGTTTGATACCGCTGGCGAGGGCGCATCACTGTTTGCCCTGGCTAGCACGGCGCACAGGTGGGTTGTCTTCCACGGGGGCCAATCGGGAGGCAGTCTGATTTCCTGTGCGCCGCTTTTTTCTTTTGCCGGTTCCTCCACAATACTACAGCTACAATAAGAAATACCGGCCTATGGAAAAACATGTGCGGACGATCGGCATCCTGAACGCCGGCCTCGGGGTTCTCTGTCTGACGTTGTGCGCGGGCACGCTGATCCTGTTCCAGGGGCCTTCCGGGGTGCTGCTGATCAACGCCAGAGAGGGTTCCACGATAACCACCACGGAGGGATTCGTGACGGTTTGCGTGCTGATCTATCTGGCGGCGATGTCGATCCCTTTGCTGCTGACCGGTTTCGGGCTGCTCAGGTTCCAGGGCTGGGCGCGCAACATGGGGATTATCGTTTCGATCTTCGCCTTGCCGATTGTTCCGTTCGGAACAGGCGTGGGTATTTATAATCTTTGGGTCTTGAATTCTTTTGAAGTGGAGCCGCTATTTCGCACCTGACCGCCGTGCTCCAGGCGCTCGAGCAGCGCCACCATTCTGGCGGCCGCATCTTTCCTCACGCCGAATCGAAGTTCGTTGTAGGCCGTCGTGAACTCGGCCACCACTGAAGCCGACGGCCCCAGCATTGAGGCGAACTCGCGCGGCGTCACCCAGCCCGGCCTCTCCATTCCCCGCTGGCGGAGGATCTCCAGCATGCGCTCATATAACACCGTGGCGTCGGAAATGGAAACTTCGCCGCGCCGGACGCGCCGCACTCGCGCCATCGCCTTCCATCGCCGCCATAGCACCGGCGCCGAAAGGAATGTCACGGCCAGGATGGCGAGGATCAGCGCCGCCTTCCAGCCATGCTGCCTGGCCGTGTTGAGCTTGCCCTTGAGCCTGGCGGCGAAACGTTCGAACGCGCCGTCGATCCAGCGCATCTGGATCCGCCGGCTGGATTCGCCCACCCGTTCGGCCAGCGTCAACTGCCGTTCAAAGTCATAGCCCAGCACCCAATCCTGCCAGAAGACTTGCGCGGCGTCCAGGTAAAGCTGAAAGCGGGTGGCAAGGGAGAGGCCGGGCGGATTGGAATCGGGCGGCGTCGGATCGAGGGTCACCCAGCCGTAGCCCGCAAGCCACGCTTCCACCCAACTGTGCGCATCGCTGGCGCGAATGAGATACCAGCCGCTCAGAGGATTGTAGACCCCGCTCTGAAAGCCCGTCACCACGCGGGCGGGAATTCCCGTGGAGCGCAGCATCACGGCCAGCGAACTGGCGAAGTACTCGCAGTGGCCTTTCCTGCGGCGGAAGAGAAAGTCGGCGATGGGGTCGGCGGGTCTCTCAGCGGGCAGTTCCGTTGTATAGGCAAACCGCTGGCGGAGGTAGGATTCCATCTTGCGGGCGCGTGCGGCGTCGGAGACTTCGCCCCGCGCCAGCGTGGCCGCCATTTCCCTGATGCGCGGATCAAGCGGGGGAAGTTCCACGTTGAGGGACCGGACCGCCGCGCTGAGCTGCTCCCCCTTGTAGTGCGGATGGCCGGTACGCTCCAGCACCGAATAAGCCGAATAGCGCAGGTGATCCGGCGTGAAGCCAAGGCGATAACCATCGGTGGGCGTGCGAATGACCAGCGGCACGCCGATGCGCAGCGTCTCCGGGACGCCGGCGAAGAACAGGACATCAGAGGTGATCTCCTGCATCGAGACTTCGTAGGAGATGCGGCTGCCCGGGCGAAGACGTTCCGATACCGGAACCAGGCTTAGCACTCCGCGGTCCACCAGAAGCGTGTCGGCGGTTCTGGAATCGTTGAACCAGCGCCGGCCATCGAAGCGGGAAAGCGCGCTGCCGCGCCACTTGAGACCCTGCGGCTGCAGTGGCTCCAGGATCTTGACGTGCATCACCGCGGTATTGCGCATCTTCAGTTCGCCGATCTCGCCAAGGGTTACCTCGCCGGAAAAGCCCGGCAGGTGGTAACGTTCGGGCACCAGGCGCTGGAAGGCGGCGCGCGCGGTGCGCGGCAGCACGACGAACAGCCCCGTGGTCAGCAACAGGATGCCGGCCACGGTGGCGGCGGCAAGCCCGCCCAGCCGCCATCCGACGCGCTTCGGGCCGGATCGCACGATGGTTCCCGCCTTGCCGGCCGAGCGCAGGATCTCGCCGCTTGAGAACGTGGCCGTTCCGAACATCAGAAACAGCGTCAGGAAGAAGAAATAGTTGGCGTCGCCGGAGAGGATGGAAGCGGCCAGCAGTTCCAGGAAGGCGATGATCTTGACGTACAGATAGTCGCGCGGGGTTTTGGCGGTGACCAGCTTCGCCACGGCGAGAAAAAAGACCAGGTGTACGGTGGCGGGCAGAAACTCCTTTGAGATGTAGAGATAGTCCAGGACGTAGAAGACGACATAGGCCGCCGTGAGCATGTTGATGAGGGAGGCCGGAGGGTCGAACTTCAGCCATCCTGTCACCATCAGCGTGCGCGTCACCAGGCCCAGGGCCACCAGCGCGGCGCTGGGCGTATCCACATAGCCGGAGCCCACCACGGCCAGGTAGCCGCTGGCCAGCAGCCCCAACAGGGAAAATTCGAAGAACCGTTCGATGCCGGTGAGCCTGGCCGCCGCGGTCAATGTTTCAGCACTCCTTCGAGCGCCTCTGCCAGGGAGCGCTGTTCGGCGGCGTCTCCGCCTTCGAGGGTGATGAAGTAAGGGCCCTGGTGGAAGGCGATCTTGCCCTCCTGGGGGCGCCATTTCTGCACCAGTTCAAAAGCCACGGTCTGGGCGTTCATTTCAAAGACGGTGGCCAGCAGGCGGTTCGTTTCCGCCTGATAGAACGCGCGGCGGGCGCGCTGAAAGCCCATGCCCTTTACCTGTTCGGGGATCTGTTCGCCGGGGATGTTCTCAACGGCTTTGCGTTTCCAGCGGCCGATCTGCATGGGCAGAATTTCGGGTTTGGCGCCGCGGCCGGAACACGAGGCGGTGAGGGCGGCGAGGATCAACCAGCGACGGGATCGCATGTTGATTCCATGTTAGCTCCTAGACGCTTAATACCGGGCACACACCCTGATCGGAGAACATCAGTCCGTTGGACTCCCGGCCGGTGACGATGAGCGATGCCTCCATCCGGCGGGCGGCCAATATCGGGTCCTTGTCCACCACATGAAGACCGGCGCCGAAGCGTTTGGCAAGTCCGGTGGCGGCGTCCAGCACGCGATTGTCCGGCGCCTTGGCGCGGGTGGCGCAAAGGATGGTGTCCATGTTGCCGGCATGGCCGGGCAGGGAGAGGGTGGCGGCGGTGATCACGGGGCACTCCAGCGCACTCAGCAGCCGGGCGCCCGCCGGTTCCAGCCCCATCCACCGGCGCAGCATTCCGCGCCGCGGCGTGGGCAGGATCAGCAGGTCAAAGTTCTCCCGGCGGGCCAGCCTGGCCGCCTCGCCGATGGGGCCCTCGCCCGGATACGACTCCATTTCGTAGCGTAGCGGGTGGTTTCGGATCCGGGCAAAACGGGTGGTGTCTTCGGCAACCGGCCGCAGCATGGACAGCTCAAGGCCCGTAGCGGAGGCAACATGGAGCAGGGTGAGTTGCGCGTCCATGCGGATGGCAAGGCAGGAGGCGTAGCGCACAAGCGCCGTTCCGGCGCGGGAAAACTCGAACGCGCACAGAATGCTGGTGAGGCGCAGTTCGTTCACTGGCGAGCCTCCATGGCGGCCGGCTCTCCAGTCCCGGTTGAAGGCCGGAGCTGATTGCCGGTACGGTACTTCGCGGTCAGTTCATCCCACTCTACCACCGTCCGTGACCCTTTCCCATTGCGCTGGCGTTCCCAACTGCCGATGGCGTCCATGCAGGCGTGATCGATGTAGTCGAGTTGGCGGATATGCACGTGCACCTCGGCCTCACCCGGCAGTTTGTCCAACGTGTCCACCAGTCGAGGCAGGCGGATGAACGTCGCCGCGCCGCTGAGATGCACATCCACGCGGCGCAGCTTGTCGTTGGACTTCACCTGGATGCCGAGGTGGGAGAGCGCATATACGATGGCGCCGACGGACAACGCCAACCCGGCCAGGATGCCGGTAAGCAGGTCCTTGCCGACAATCGTCACCACCGTGACTCCGTAAATGAATACTGGTACGCCGCCGTATCCGAGCAGGCGGCGGATGTTGTCCAGGTTGATGAGCTTGTAGCCGGTATAGACCAGGACCGCGGCGAGGCTCGCCGTTGGCACCGTACGAAGGACTCCGGGCGCGGCGGTGACCAGAACCAGAAGCCACAGTCCATGCAGCACGGTGGAAAGCCGTGTTCGCGCGCCGGCGGCGACATTGGTAGCGCTGCGTACGATCACGCCGGTCATGGGGAGGCCGCCGGCCAGGCCGGAAAGCACGTTGCCGACGCCCTGGGAAAGCAGTTCCTGGTCGTAGTTGGTGCGCGGGCCGTCGTGCATCTGATCCACTGCTGTGGCCGAAAGCAGCGTTTCGGCGCTGGCCACAAAGGCTAACGTGAGGCTGGCCATCAGAACCTCCCAACTTGCCAGCCGCGCAAACAGGTCCGCTCCCGGGAGGCGGATTCCGCCCAGTAGATTGTCGGGCAGATCAACATACTGGATCGGCATGCCACCCACCTGCGCCATCGCAGTGGCGGTGACTACTCCAACCAGCGCGCCTGGGATCCATTTCAGTTTCTTCGGCGCAAGGTAACTCCAGAAAATCATGAGCGCGAGCGTGACGCTGCCAGTGAGGGCGGCAAGATGGTGACTGGTTCCGTCGAGGGGGACCAGTCCCTTCCAGACGGCCTGGGGAATGGCGATCAGATTTTTGACGCCGTTTTCTCTTGGCGCGTCGTCCACCATCACGTGGAACTGGGCTGCGAAGATCAACACGCCGATGCCGGCCAGCATTCCATAGATTACGGCCGGTGCGATGGCGCGGAACAACTGGCCCACGCGGAAGGCTCCGGCCACAAGTTGCAGGATGCCTGCGAGGATGACGATGGGGCCTAAACCTTCCCAGCCGTGCTTGCGGATCAACTCGTAGACGATGACCGCGAGTCCGGCCGCCGGGCCGCTGACCTGCAGCGCACACCCCGATATCGATCCGACCACAATACCGCCGATGATGCCGGCGATCAGCCCGGCCGCGGGAGGCGCGCCGGAGGCGATCGCGATGCCCATGCACAAGGGGAGCGCCACGAGGAACACCACCAGCGAGGCGAGGGTATCCTGGGGAAGAGATCTTTTGAAATCCGGTAGTGCGTTCATGGCTCCTCCCGGTGCGGACGGGGCGCAGCGAAGTGGCGGCCTTATCGCGCCAGTGTGCCGTGGTTCTGCGCGCGGCATCCATAGGCTAGTGGTAATTCACAGGCGAAAGATTACGGTTCGCAGGGGTGGTTGAGCCGCCGGCATGGCGATTGGTATGCGTTTCTTACATGGTTTTCGGAATAGAGAAGCCGGGGATCCCCTGCTAGACTTCGGGGGAAATGACGGCCTTCCCATGGTGGCAGCGCAACGCCGGATCGATAGGAACGTGTTGTGGGTGCTGGCTTCGGGTTTCGGGCTGACGATTCTACTGTTTCTGAGTTCCGGCTATTTCAGCATACGGGCGATTGAGGCCGCCGACATGCGCGGCGAATCCCTGTTGGAGCAGCACCGCCTCAGCACGCGGCTGATCCGCGAAATCCAGGGCGAAGAGGCAGGGCTCAGCAGCTTGTTTTACGCGCTGGCGGATGGTCCACCGGCCGAGCGTGACGGGTTGATCCGGCAACTGCGTCCGGTCGAAGAAGCGGTGAACCGCACGCTGCATGCCGCGCGCAGCGCTTCCGATGCTCAACGCTGGACCGGGGCCAAGGCCGCGGTGGAAGGCTTCATCGCCGAAGCGCGCAGCGTTTTGTCCCGTCCTGATTCGGCAAAGCCTCCCGCGAGCTTCTACCGCGCCCATGAGACGCTGGCGGCGGAGATCTCGAAACTGGTTTCGGCCAGCTATCAGAACGCCATTGAAGAAGAGACACTGGCCAGCGCCGAACATCGCCGTCAGCTCCAACGCGCGCTGGTGTTGTTGGGAATCGCGTTGGCCAGCTCAGTGATTTGCGCGCTCGGCACGATTGCAATCACGGCCAGCGTCTTTCGCCGGATGAGCTGGCAGGCGCGGGAACTGTCGCGGCTTTCGGCTCACGTGCTGGAGGGGCAGGAGAAGATTTTGCGCCAGTTTTCCCGCGAACTGCACGATGAGTTCGCCCAGGGGCTGACGGCGATTGAGGCGAATCTGGCGGCGGTTCCCGCCGAATCCCCGGCGGTGGGCGCGCGCATTGAGGATTGTCTGCTGCTGGTGAAGGACCTGATGGGCAACGTGCGCGAGTTGTCTCAACTGCTGCGCCCCAGCGGTCTTGACGACTTCGGCCTGGCGCCGTGCCTGCAGTTGTTGTCGGACTCGTTTTCCCAGCGCACATCGATTGCCGTGGAGCGGCAGATCGATTTTGAGGACCGCCTGCCGGGGGAGACCGAAACCCACCTCTACCGCATCGCGCAGGAAGCGCTTACCAACGTGGTGCGGCATTCCGGCGCCACTCAGGTGTGGATGACGTTAACAGAGCAGGATGGCGCTGTCAGGCTCACCGTGGCCGACAACGGGCATGGCGTGAAGCGCGGCGGCGGGGGGTTTGGTTTGGCCGGGATGCGGGAGAGGATGCATGCGGTGGGCGGCACATTGCGTGTTCAGTCCAGCGCCCGCGGAGTCACAGTAGTAGCGGAGGTCCGGTTCAATGAAGCAAGACGGGCGGAACCCGATACGAGTGCTGTTGGCGGATGATCACAGCGTGGTGCGGCAGGGCTTCCGGCTGATCCTTTCGCAGCACTCCGACATCGAGGTGGTGGGAGAAGCGTCAAACGGGAACGAGGCGCTGGATCTGGCCTGCCGCCTTAGGCCGGCCGTGGTGGTTCTTGATATCGCCATGCCGGAATGCAACGGCGTCCAGGCGGCGCGGCAGATCCGTCAAAACTGCCCGGAATGCCAGATCCTGGTGCTGTCCATGCATAAGGAGCCCGCCTATGTGCGGGAGACTTTGCGCGCCGGAGCGAAGGGTTACCTGCTGAAGGACTCCATTGACCGGGATCTGGTGGGCGCTGTGCGGGCCGTCGCGCGCGGGGAGGGGTTTCTGAGCCCCGCCATCTCAGGCACCGTGCTGGAGGACTATCAGAAACACGTCAGCGATCCGCTGGATACCATTACGCCGCGCGAGGCGCAACTGCTGCGCATGCTTGCCGAGGGCAACACCTCCAAGGACATCGCCTCGCAGTTGAACATCAGCGTGTATACCGTGGATGCTCACCGCAGCAGGATCATGAAGAAGCTGCAATTGCGGTCGGCGGGCGATCTGGTGCGATTCGCGATCAAGCGCGGGCTGATCCCGCTGGACTGACGCGCCGGCTGTTCGTGCCCGCCAGCAGCAGACCGGCTCCGATCAGGCCTGCCGCGGCCGAGGCCGTGAGAATGCCGGTTTTCGCCATTCCAAGCCGGGCTTCGTCCTGAAAGGCCAGGTCCGCCAGGAACAACGACATCGTGAATCCGATTCCCGCAATCCAGCCTGCCGCGTGAATCTGGCGCCAACTGACGTCCGCCGGAAGCGACGCCAGCCCCGTCCGGACGGCCAGGTAGGCGGCCGCGGTGATGCCGAGCGGCTTGCCCAGCAGCAGTCCGGCGATGATGCCGAGAGAAACCGGCTGCGCGAGAGCCGCCGCGGCGCCCACGTCCATGGCAACGCCGGCATTGGCCAGGGCGAACAGCGGCAGGATGGCGAAGGTGACCCAGGGGTGCAGGGCGTGCTCCATACGCAGCAGCGGCGTCTGCACCTTCTCGCACGCTTCTTCAAGCGCTTTCAGCGCGGCCTGCTGTTCTTCGCCGTTCATGATGCTTTTCTCATCCCCGGCCGCCCTTTCGAAATGGTCCAGCAATCTGCGTCCGCGTACCAGGAACTGCCTGGTGTCGAGCCATGTGCGGGTGGGCACCGTGAGCGCCAGCGCCACACCCGCCACGGTCGCGTGGATGCCGGACTTGAGCACCGTGATCCACAGCAGCGCACCCAGCAGCCCGTAGACCATCGGGTGCCGGATCCCCAGGCGATTCGCTCCTGCCAGCAATGCCATGCAATAGGCCGCCCAGACCAGCGATCCCCATTCGATGTGGGAGGTATAGAAGAGGGCAATCACCAGCACGGCGAGGATATCGTCCACGATGGCCAGCGCCACCAGAAAGATATGCAAGCCGACAGGCGCGGACTTTCCCGCGATCGCCATCACGCCGAGCACGAACGCAATATCGGTGGCCATGGGGATGCCCCAGCCGTTGGCTCCCGGTCCGCCGGCATTCAGCAACAGATAAATCAAGGCGGGCGCGGCAGCCCCGCCCACGGCCGCCAGGATCGGCAGTGCCGCTCTGCGCGGGGAGGCCAGTTCGCCCACCAGCAGTTCGCGTTTGATCTCCAGTCCGACAACGAAGAAGAAAATGGTCATCAGCGCTTCGTTTATCCAGAAATGGAGGTCGCGCGTCAGGCGGAATCGATCGATGCCAAGCGTAATTTCGACGTGCAGCAGTGATCGATAGCTCTCCGCGTAAGGCGAGTTCATCCACACCAGTGCGGTGATGGTGAACAACAGCAGCACAAGACCGCCGGAGACTCCGCCTTCGATAAACGTTTGGAACGGGTGGAGCAGCCGCTCCACCGGTGGCCGCGCGACAGGGGCGGTGTCGGGGGCGCTGAGCTTCATTAACAAATAGACGTCCGGCAAGTACCCTTTGAGTACGCGTTTCGGCCGAGGCCGGACAAGCTTAGAATAAGGGATTGGTTCCGGGACCCACACCATGCAATTGACCGCGCTCGATTGGGCCGTAGTGGCCCTCTACTTCCTGTTCAACCTCGCCATCGGCTGGTATTACAAAGCCAGGGCGGGCAAAAATGTCAGCGAGTTCTTTCTCTCCGGGCGTGACGTGCCATGGTGGCTTGCGGGCACCTCAATGGTGGCCACCACGTTTGCCGCTGATACACCCCTGGCCGTGACGGGCATGGTGGCCAAGTACGGCATCGCGGGCAACTGGCTGTGGTGGAACTTCGTGGCCAGCGGTATGCTTACAGTCTTCTTCTACGCGCGGCTGTGGCGGCGCAGCGGCGTGATGACTGACATGGAGTTCTGCGAGATCCGCTATTCGGGCAAGCCCGCGGCGTTTCTGAGAGGCTTCCGCGCGGTCTACCTTTCGGTGCCCATCAACTGCATCGTGCTGGGGTGGGTGAACCTGGCAATGGTGAAGATCCTGATGCTGGTGCTGGGTGTGGGCAAGGGTGAGGCGCTGCTGATTGTGATGGGGCTGATCGCCATCACATCCTATATCTCCACGCTGGCCGGATTATGGGGCGTGCTGGTGACCGACGTGTTTCAGTTCGTGATCAAGATGGGCATGGTGATTGTGCTGGCCTTCGCCGCGGTGAACGCCGTGGGCGGCATGGATGCGCTGCTGGCAAAGGTTGCGGAGATTGACCGCGCAAGGGGTGTGGCGTCGGGGGCGGCCGGCTCGGCGCTCAGCTTCGTTCCTGACCTGGATTCGGCATGGATGCCGATGATCACGTTCCTGGTCTACATCTCGCTCAACTGGTGGGCCACGTGGTATCCGGGAGCCGAGCCCGGGGGCGGCGGATACGTGGCGCAGCGCATGCTGTGCGCCAAGGACGAACGCCACTCCCTGCTGGCGACTTTGTGGTTCAACATCGCGCACTATGCCATCCGCCCCTGGCCATGGATTCTCACCGGGCTGTCCTCGCTGGTGCTGTATCCCGACCTGGCGGATCCGGAAACCGGTTATGTCAAAGTGATGATCGATCACCTGCCGCCGTCGTTGCGCGGACTGATGGTGGCCGCTTTCGCCGCGGCCTACATGTCCACCATCGCCACGCAGTTGAACTGGGGCGCAAGCTATCTGGTGAACGACGTGTTCCATCGGTTCGTGAAGCCGGACGCCAGCGAAAAAGGGCTGGTGCGCGTGTCGCAGCTTGCCACCATCATGCTGGCGGTGATTTCCGCGGTAGTGACCTTCTACATGGATTCCATCGCCGGCGCGTGGAAACTGCTGATTGTCACCGGGGCGGGCACGGGCGGTGTGCTGCTGCTGCGCTGGTACTGGTGGCGGATCAACGCATGGAGCGAGATTACGGCGATGATCACGGCGTTCCTTGTGTCGGTGTATCTGCAGAGCGCGGGCGGCATGGATAGCGACAAGCCAGTGGACTTTGCGTGGATTATGCTGATCACCGTGGGCATTACCACGGCGGCCTGGCTGGCGGCGACGTTCCTCACCCAGCCGGAATCGAGGGATGTGCTGCTGGCCTTCTACCGGCGCACCAGGCCATCCATGGGCTGGGGACCGGTGGCGGAGATGGCGCCCGAGGTGAAGCCGGTCCGCGACGGGCTATCGAACCTGCTAGCCTGGATCAGCGGCTGCGTGATGATCTATGGCACGCTTTTCGGGGTCGGAAAGCTGCTGCTGAAGCAGTATGGCGCGGGCCTGGGCATGCTGGGCATCGGGTTGGCGGCGGGAGCGGTGATCTATTGGGATCTGTCCCGCCGCGGCTGGGATTCGGTGGTGGATTGACGAAGCGCGATTACGGCGCCGGCGTTGGATTGGCGGGACAGCAACGGTATTCCTGCGATTTGTCGAGAAGCTCGATCTGGCGCTTCAGAAGCTGGTTTTTCAACTCCTGCTCCTCCAGTTCAAGCGTGATCTTCTTCTGCAGTTCAGGCTCGCAGACATCGCAGGTATCGAGGCATCCTTTGACGATCAGGCCGGGCGTGGGCAGGCACGATTCCACGGTGACTTCGAAACTGCGCTTTGCTTCCGGGGCAACCGCACCGGCCGGCGTGAGCAGACCTTCCTTCACCAGGTTAGCGTCCACCTGCTTCAAGGCCGCGGCCCGCAGGGCGTCGGTGAGCGGCTCGGCGGCGGCGAAGAAGACGGTGTTCACACCGGCAAGGTTGGCTGTTGCGAAGCTGTGGCGATCCTGGGCGGCGACACTGTCGCGGCCGATCTGCTCCACGGCGACGCGATCCTTCTGTGTGGCCAGCACCGCGGCGGGAACCACCGACACCTGGCCGCGGGATACGGCCGGATTCGCGGAGATGCGGGTGGGCGCCGCGGCGTCATCCACGCGCCGTTCAATGGCTTCGAGCGTGATTTTCACCGTCTGTTTCTTGTTCAGGCGGTAGAAGAAGAAGGTCACGGCGTGGCAGCGGTTGGCATTGGAAAATTCGCGCGACGAGGATTCGAAGTGGTCTTCCGATTCCGATTCGATGTGCGTGCGCGAGGAAACCTCGCCGATGGAAACCGATGACGCCGCATGCGTTGCCTGCGCGGATTGGTTGGCCGACGCGGTGGCGTGCGTGCGCAACTGGCGAAGATAGTCGGCCGTCGATGACGCGCTGTGGGAGCCGCGGGCGTTGGTGTCGGCGCTGGCCGAGAAGAAGCCCAGTGAGCCGCTGGCGTCGCCATGGAAATCCCACTTGCCGCTTTCCGAGTTCGAACTGTGACTGGAATCGGTCACTGAAAGGTCGGACATGGAGTTCTGCATCGCCGCCATAAAATAGCGCTCTTCGGAAAGCTGCTCATTGCGGTAGCTCACTTTCGTTGCGCTGTCGAACGTGAAGCGGGAACGGCGATCGCTGGTGAACATCCTCACCTTTTCGCCGGGCAGAAGCGTGATGGTGTGCACCGGGTCGCCGAGGAACAACGGGCCCGGGCAACGCGTCAGCCGCAGGTGGAGAATCACTTCCACGGTGACGGCGGCCTGGCGTCCTGAATCAGCAACGGTCACACGATGGGGCAGCCGGTAGCGAAAATCGAGAACGTCGCAGCACGGCTCGTTTGACAGGGGCGGGCAACACGGCAGGTCGTGAGCCCCGGTAGTTGGCACTTCTTTCATTTCAAACCTCTTTCGAAGTGCGCACGGCGCACTTGAAAGGTGGTGGTGAAAAACCGGTCCGCGTTTCAATCCTGGCTGCGGCCCGCGGAACAGGCAAACACGGATAACGCCACGGGATGCCGGTAGCGGATGGTGAGATTGCGCTCGCTGACTACGTTCAGGTTGTCGGAGGTCAGCAGATAGCAGTCCCCTTCGGCAATCCTGCCGGCTTGCGCGGGCAGCACTTCCAATCCGTTCATGCCGTACAGGTGCTTGTAGAATCGCACGGTGTGATCGACGAAGGGCGAAACGGCCAGCCGCAGGTTTTCCCGGTTGCGAAAAAGGCGGACGATGTCTTTGGTTCCCGCGTCGAAGATCCACTCGTCATAGAAGCTCACGTTCGGGCTGAGCAGGAAACTGGCCAGAACGGCGCCGGCTAAGGCCAGTCCGGTGCGGCGCAGTTTGAACTTCACGAACAAGGCGATGGATAGCAGCGTGACCAGCGGCACGAAATAGAGACCGGTGCGCCGGTAGGGGTAGGGCACGTTCTGAAACGTGTGCAGAAACCAGAGGGCGGCGATGGAGAGCGTGGTGGTGAGACCGCCCAGCATGAGAAACCGGTCGAGGTTCTCCGGTTCCCGGCGCATTCCCCGCACCAGCAGAATGGCGGACACCGCCGCGATCGCCAGCAGCAAAAGCGGGAAGACACCCAACGCGAAAGCCCGCGCGAATGCCGGCCGCATCGTCTCGTGAAACCAGGTTCCATACCAGGCTGGTACAGGCCGCCAGAAGATGGCGTCGGCGATGCTGATGAGGCTGAACGACGCATCCGGTGAGCCGGCGTAGAATTGTTCACGTTTGGCCGGCAGCATCGGAAGCAGCAGAAGAGCGAAGGCGGTGATCGTTGCGGGCACCACCATGTGATCGATGATCTCATTGACGCGTGCCCGCACACGCGGCCAGTTCTGATTGAATGCGCAAGGCAGCACGCGAATGGCAAAGTACGAGGCGGCGAGCGCGGCGCCGGGAACGAGGATGGTGAGGTTCGCGGCTACCGCCAGCGCCAGCCCAAGCCCCGCCGCGTACAGCCGCCATCCGGCATGCGGCAGGGCGAATAGCTGATAGAAGCTGAACAGCAGCAGCGCCGACGCCATGCCATAGCCGCGGGCGATGGAACAGAAGTCCAGCAGCAGCGGGTTCATCGCCAGCAGCGCGACACTCAGCAGCATCAGCCGCCCATCGCCGTGCAGCCGGCGTGACCACCGCAGGCAAAGCCAGAAGTAGAGGAAGCCGCCAAGCAGGCTGGGCAGCCGCAATGTGAATTCGGAAAGCCCGAACAGTCCCACCGAGGCTTTGCACATTAATGTGTGCAGCACATGGTCATTGGCGTCGAAATCATCCCACAGGCGGGGGATGGGCGCGGTGACTGACCGGTTATAGGTAAACGCCTCGTCGGTGGTGATGGATTGCGTCGCGGCCCGGTAGACGTTTACAATCGCGAGGAATGCTAATAGCAGGCGTGCGAGGGTAAGCGGATGGCCCAAGAACCAATGTATCCGAAGAGGACGGCGATGTTCAAAGCGATTAGTCTCATGGTTTTGATGGCTGCCGGCCTTCTGGCCCAGGGTGGCCTCGAACTGAATGACGGGGAGTTTCACGGCGATCCGCCGTTTCTGCTGGAAGAAGGCTGGCGGCCGCTGCTGAACGGGCGCGACCTCAGCGGCTGGAAAGGGCAGAACGGCGCGCATGAATGGTTCACCACGCGCGGCGTACGCTGGGAGCGGCTGTTGGGCCCCACCCGGCTGGCCGGCGCGCCCGCGCCTTCCGGCAAGATACTGAACGGCCCTTCCGGACGTACGCAAAATCTGGTGACCGAAGAGAAGTTCCCGGACGTCGAGTTGTATCTGGAATTCCTGATTCCCAAAGGTTCCAACTCCGGCGTGTACCTGCACGGATTGTACGAGATTCAGGTGTTTGACAGCTACGGTTCGGATGAGCCGATGAAGACGTCGGATTGCGGAGGAGTCTATCATCGCTGGATCGACAACAAGGGCGTGGGAGGTTCGGCGCCGTCCCGCAACGCCAGCCGCCGGGCCGGTGAGTGGCAGAGCTTCCAGATCTGGTTCCGCGCTCCGCGTTTCGACGCAAGCGGGAAGAAGATCGAGAATGCCCGCTTCATCCGCGTGCTGCACAATGGGCTGGCGATCCAGAACAACGTGGAACTGGAAGGGCCGACGCGCGCCCATATGGCGATTCCCGAAGCGCCCACGAACCCGCTGATGCTGCAGGGCGACCATGGCCCGGTGGCTTACCGCAACATCTATGTGCGGCCCCTGCGGCCGATTATCAACAGGTGAACCTTATGCTAAGACGAACTGCGTTGCAGACCCTGCTGGCGGCAGCCGGCACATCGGCCCAACGAAAGGAACGGCCCAACCTGGTGTTCGTGCTGGTGGACGATTTGCGCTGGAACGGGCTGGGATGCACCGGGCATCCGTTTGCAAAAACGCCCAACATTGACCGCCTTGCAAAGGAAGGCGTGTTGTTCCGCAACGCCTTCGTCACTACGCCGCTCTGTTCGCCCGCGCGCGGCAGTTTCCTTACAGGCCAGTACGTGCGGACCCACGGCGTAAAGGGAAACGGCGACAACGCGGCCCTCAGCCATCGTTTGGTAACCTGGCCCCGCCTGCTGCATGAGGCCGGCTATGAAACGGGTTACGCCGGCAAGTGGCACATGGGCACGGACGATTCCCCGCGGCCCGGATTTGACCGGTGGGTGAGCTTCAAAGGGCAGGGCGTCTATGAGAATCCTCCGCTGAACGTGGACGGGCAGCAAGTGAAGCGCGACGGCTATATGACCGATCTGCTGAGCGACTATGCGGTGGAATTTCTGAAAAAGAAGCGTGACAAGCCTTTCGCGCTCTACCTGGCTCACAAGGCCGTGCATGGGCCGTTCACCCCTGCGCCTCGCCATGCCGCGCTGTTCACCAATGAAACCATTCAGCGCGCGGCCAACGCCCGCGACTCGCTGGAGGGCAAGCCGATGCTGCGCCGCCGCCTGGAAGACGTGGCCCCTGCCAAAAAGAAAAAAGGCTCGCCGCAGTCTCCGGGGGGACCGAGCGACGAAATCATCAAGGATCAGGTCCGTTGCATGGCCTCAATCGATGAAGGCGTCGGCCGCATGCTGTCTACGCTCGAGGAATCAAAGCAGCTTGACCGCACGCTGGTGGTGTTCACCTCGGATAACGGTTATCTCTGGGGCGAGCACGGACTCGGCGACAAGCGCGCGGCCTACGAGGAATCGATCCGCATCCCGCTGCTGGCCCGTTATCCGAAGATGATTCGCGCGGGGCGCGTGGCCAATGAAATGGCCCTGAATATTGACATCGCACCCACCATGCTGGAGGCGGCGGGTGTGCCCGTTCACCGGCAGATGCAGGGACGGTCGCTGCTGGGACCGATGAGCGGTAAAGCAAAAAACTGGCGCAAGAGCTTTCTGTGCGAGTACTACATGGAACGCCAGTTCGCGCGCGTCGCCACATGGGAGGCGGTGCGCACCGAACAGTGGAAGTACATCCACTATCCGGAGTTGCAGGATTCCGATGAACTCTACGATCTTCGCGCCGATGCCGGCGAGATGCGCAACGTGATCGGCAGCGAGGCGAAAGCGCTGGCCGAATGCCGCCGCGAACTGGAGCGCTATGGACGCGAAATCGGCCCCATGGGTTGACGTGACCGTGCCGCTGCGCCAGGGCATGCCGCAATGGCCCGGCGACCCGGCGTTCGAAAGCCGGCTGGTGTCGGAATCGCCGCGGGTGACCGCGTTCGACATGTGCGCGCATACCGGCACGCATATCGATGCGCCGTCGCACTACTTTGCCGGCGCCGCCGGGACGGACCTCTACACGCCCGGCGTTCTGATCGGGCCGGCGCGAGTGGCGGGGCTCAATGCCATTCCGCGCGCCGAGCGCATTCTATTTCGGACATCGAACTCGGATTCGGAATGGTGGCGGGAGCCGTTTCGCCAGGGGATGGCTGAACTAACCGAGGGCCACGCCAGCGAACTGGTGCAAGGCGGCGCGCGGCTGGTGGGGATTGACTATCTGTCCATCGGATCCGAACAGGTACACCGTATCCTGCTGGCGGCGGGCATCTGCATCGTGGAAGGGCTTTGGCTGGGCGCGGTGGCGCCGGGGGAGTACGAGATGATCTGTCTTCCGCTGAAGTTGGAAGGGGCCGACGGAGCGCCGGCCCGCGTCCTGTTGCGTCAAACCAGTTCGCCGTCTTCGTGAGGCCGGTAGTTCACGGCATTGGCTTCGGGCTTCTTGTACCGCTCCACCTTGGTGCCGATGGGCCCCTTGCGCGTGCGGTCGAGCATTGTGGTGATTTCAGAGCCGGACATCTTGTGGAACGCTTTCACGATGGCCACGTTCTGTTCCAACTGCTCCACCGTTTCCACACCCGACACCTGCGTATCCACCGGCTGGCTCAATGAGAAGCGCAGGCACTCCTCAATGGTCGCCACCTTATTGGCGGTGATGCCGCCGATGGCGTTGCTCTTCATGCCGATCAGACCGAGCCCTTTTTTCTTGATGTTGGGCATCACTGAATTGATGAAGCTCAGGTAGTGCGGGTCCACCAGGTTTACCGGATGCTGCACCGTCTCCCACCCGTCGTAGCCATCCAGCAGGCGCTGGTGCACGGTGGGATCGTGATGGCCGGTGAAGCCGATGTGGCGGACCTTGCCCTGTTTCTTGGCCTGGACGAAGGCCTCAAGAGAACCATCGGGTCCGAAAATCTTATCCACTTCGGCGTGGTTGGAAACTTCGTGGCATTGCCACAGATCCAGGTAGTCCGTCTGCATGCGCTGCAGCGTTTCCTCAAGTTGCTGCATTGCCGATTTCCGGTCGCGAAGCTGCGCCTTGGACATCAGCAGCACCTTCTTGCGCAGCCCGCCCTTGAGCGCCTTGCCGTAGATCTCATCGCTGCGGCCGTTATGGTACTTGTGCGCCGAATCGAGGAATGTCACTCCCAGATCGATGGCGCGGTGGATGATGCGAATGCCCTCTTCTTCGCCCTTGACGGCCATGTGGAATCCGCCGAGGGTGAACTTTGAGACTTTGAGGCCGCTCTTGCCGAGCGTGGCCATGGGCATGGCCGCGGCAGCCAGAGCCTTCTTGTCGAGCGCCAGTGCGGCGGTGGTAAGAGAAAGAAAGACTCGCCGTTGCATAACGCCTCTACTTTATCAGGTACCATCGGACTCATGTCTAAGACCGCGGTGGCCCCGGAGAGCGATCTCCAACGGCAGCTTGGATTGCTGGATTCGACGATGATGGTGATCGGCTCGATGATCGGATCGGGGATCTTCATCGTGTCGGCGGAAATTGCCCGCCAGGTGGGCAGCCCGGGATGGCTGCTGGTGGTGTGGCTGGTGACGGGCGTGCTGACGGTGGCGGGCGCGCTGAGCTACGGCGAACTGGCGTCGATGATGCCACACGCCGGCGGCCAGTATCTCTATCTGCGCGAAGCCTTCTCGCCGCTGTGGGGCTTTCTCTATGGATGGACGCTGTTTCTGGTGATTCAGACAGGCACGGTGGCCGCCGTGTCCATTGCTTTTGCGCGCTTTAGCGGCGTGATCTTTCCGCCGGTCTCGGAATCCAATTATCTGATCCCGCCGCTGCACCTCACCGGCGGCTATGCGATTTCGTTGAGCACGGCGCAGTTGGTGGGCGTGGTGGTGATCGCGCTGCTGACCTGGACCAACACGCGCGGATTGCAGTACGGCAAGCTCATCCAAAACGTCTTCACGGTGGCCAAGACGGGCGCGCTGGCGGGCCTGGTGGTGCTGGGCCTGTTCATCGGTTGGAACGGAGAAGTAGTGGCGAAAGCCGTGGCGTCGTTCTGGCAGCCCTCCGCGGTTACGCCGATCGCGCCTGAGTTGGCCGCCACCACGGTGTATGGACTGTTCATCGCCATCTGTATCTCCCAGACCGGGTCTCTGTTTTCCGCCGACGCCTGGAACAACATCACCTTCACGGCGGGCGAGGTGAAGGATCCCAAGCGGAACATCGCGCTCTCGCTGGCGCTGGGCACCGGCGCCGTGATCCTGCTCTACCTGCTGGCCAACGTGGCCTACATCGTGACGCTGCCGCTTGAGGGTATTCAGCACGCGCCCTCTGACCGCGTCGCCACGGCGGTGCTGGAGCGCATCTTCCCCGGGACGGGCACGGCGTTGATGGCGGGTGCGATCATGATCTCGACTTTCGGTTGTATGAACGGACTGATTCTGGCCGGCGCCCGCGCCTATTTCGCCATGGCCCGGGACGGAGTGTTCTTCCCGCGGGCCGCCGAATTGAACGCCGCGCGCGTACCGGGCTGGGCTTTGATCGTGCAGGGTGTTTGGTCGGCTCTTCTGGTGCTGCCGCGCACCTTTGATCCGGTTTCGGGCACATACGGCAATCTTTATGGGAACCTGTTGGACTATGTGATGTCGGCGGCGCTGATCTTCTACGTGCTGACGATTGCCGGGATTTTCCGCCTGCGCCGGACGAGACCGGATGCGGAAAGGCCCTACAAGGCGTTCGGCTATCCCGTTGTGCCCGGACTCTACATCGCGGGCACCGCGTGTATCTTAGGCGCGCTGTTTGTCTACCGTCCGGCGACGACGTGGCCCGGCGTGGTGATCGCCATCCTGGGCGTTCCTGTGTATCTGTGGTTCCGGAGCAGGATGTGAGCAAACTCGCCGCCCGGTAACCGGCGCGGCTTGCCATCCCTGCCAGATGCTTCAATAGAGGGATGAAGAGGCTCGCTGCAGTGTTGCTCCTGGCGGCGCTCGCCATGCCCGCCCAGGAACCGGAGATCCGATTCGTGGAAGTAGCGGCGGGTCTGCCGAAGATCACCGACATTCAAAGCCCTCGCGATGGATCCGGCAGATTGTTCGTCGTGCGCCAACCGGGCGTGATTGCAGTGATCCGCGGTGGCGCGCTGCTGGCGGCGCCGGCGCTCAACATCCAGTCAAGAACCAGTGACCGGGGCAGCGAATGCGGTCTTCTGGGGCTGGCGTTCCCTCCCGGCTTTGAAGGGAAACGCTACTTCTACGTCAACTATACGAACCCGAATTGCACTGAGTCCGTCATCGCCCGCTACCGTCTATCGGGCGATGACGTGGCCGATACCAATTCAGAAGAAGTGATCCTGCGCCAGGCCCAGCCCTTTACCAACCACAATGGCGGCCAACTCCAGTTCGGCCCGGACGGTTACCTCTACATCGGGCTTGGTGACGGAGGGTCAGGAGGCGATCCACGCAACAGCGGCCAGACTCGCGATGTGTGGCTGGGCAAGATGCTGCGCATCGACACCGAGTCCGGCGTCCAACCCTATGCAGTGCCTGCGAGCAATCCTTTTGTGGCCGACTCCCGTTACCGGCCCGAAATCTGGGCGCTGGGGCTGCGCAACCCCTGGCGCTTTTCCTTCGACCGGGAAACCGGGGACCTGTGGATCGCCGATGTCGGACAGAACCGCGCCGAGGAAATCAACTTCCAGTCCGCGCTCAGCACAGGCGGAGAAAACTACGGCTGGAGGCTGATGGAAGGCATGTCGTGTTTCAACCCGTCCAGTAACTGCGACCGCGCCGGCCTGACGCTTCCCGTGCACGAGTACACGCGCGGGCAGGGAGACGTTTCGGTTACTGGCGGCTATGTGTACCGCGGAGCGCGGTGGCCCTCGCTGCGCGGTACTTACATCTATGGCGACTATGCCAGCGGCCGCATCTGGGGCATCCGGCGAGACGGAGGGTTGTTCAACAACCGCCTGCTGATCGATTCGGATTTCGCTGTTTCCACTTTTGGGGAAGGCGAAGACGGCGAGATCTACGTGGCCGATCACGGCGGCGGGAAGCTGCATCGCATTGAAGCCGCCGGCGCCCGTCCCAGCCTTACTTCGCGCTCCATCGTCAACGCCGCGAGTTTCGAGGTGGGACTTACGCCTGGCTCGGTGGCGGCGCTATTCACCGCCGGGCTGCAGGCGCGCGAGGGGATCACTTCGGCTTCGTCTCTACCGCTGCCGCGTATGTTGGATGATGTTCGCGTCGCCATCAATGGCGTTGATGCGCCGCTTTACGATGTCGCCAATGTGAATGGCGTGGAACAGGTCAATTTTCAGGCGCCCTTTGAACTGACCGGCTCCACCGCGACTGTGACGGTCAGCCGCGGCGGGGCAGCCAGTAACCCGGTTACTGTGCCCGTGCTTGCCGTGCAGCCGGGAGTCTTCGCGCTCGATGGTACTGATGCGATCATCGTGGATCCGGTCACGAATTCGCTGGTTACACGGCGGCGCCCGCTGCGGCGTGGAGAAACCGTATACTTTTATGCCACCGGCCTTGGTCCGGTCAACAACCCGCCCGCAGCCGGGGATGCCAGTCCGGCTGAGCCACTAAGCCGCGCCATTACGGCGCCGGCTGTGGCGATCGGCGGTGTTCCCTGCGAAGTAACATTTGCCGGCCTTGCACCCAGCCTTGCCGGCGTCTATCAGGTGAACCTGCGAATTGCGATGGGTGTAACCACCGGCACACAGGATCTGGTGCTTTCCAGCGGATCCACCCGCAGCCTGCCTGTGCGTGTAACGGTGGAGTGAGCGGTGCCGCCAGTTACTCAGGCGAATTGCTGAGAAAAAATTCCCGTATTGGTCCGTTTCATGCCTGCACTTTCTTCCCGGTCCTGCTTCTGACAGGGGTGAAAATCTCTATTTTTGCGATTTGGCACGTGGGTTGCACAGACAGAGACAACCGCCTGTCCCCCGTCAGGCACCAGACAACGCCGAAGGAGGATAGGCGTGAGCCAATTCACGTTTCTTGCCAGCGTCATCATTTTGTTGACATCGCTGCCAGCGGCAGCGCAGAATATCGTCGTCTATCACGAAAAGTCCACGGTGGAAACAGGCACATCGCGCGATTTTTCCGCTTACGTTCCGCTCTCGCCGAACACTGTCGTCTGGTCGGTTAACGGCGTCCGGGGCGGGAACAGCACGGTGGGTACGGTAACCGGAACCGGATTGCGAGTCATTTACAAGGCGCCCGCCACCGCGCCTGCGAACAACGTCGTGAGACTGACCGCCACCAGCACGGCATATCCGGCCAAGTCGGGCACAGCCGAGATTACGATTGTGCGTCCCATTCCGCGTATTTGGAGCGCGCGTCCCTCAAGCTTTCCCGCCGGACGCTTCCAGGTCCGTCTGAACGGCGCCAATTTCACCCGCGACGCCATCGCGTTGTTCAATGGCAGCCCGGTGACAGCAGTTTACGAATCGCCAACCAGCCTGCTTGTGTCGGGAACAGCGTCCACGGCCGGCCGGTTTAGTATTCTGGTCCGCCTGCCGGCGCCCGGAGGTGTAACAAGCGGTCCGGTGACAGTTACTGTGACGGCGCCTTCCACTCCTGTGCAGGTAACAGTCAACCCGGCGACAGTAAGTCTGCAGGCAGGAAGGACGCAATCGTTTTCGGCGGCGGTTACGGGGACGACGAACACGGCCGTGACCTGGTCAGTGAACGGGGTGAACGGCGGCAACGCGCGGACTGGCACGATCACGGCGGCCGGCCTCTATACGGCGCCCGCCGCGGTTCCCAGTCCGGCCACCGTTACGGTGCGCGCCACCAGCCAGCAGAGCGCTACGGCATCCGGGTCGGCCGCTGTGACAATCGCGCCGGCGCCTACCTCCGCCGCTCCAGCCATCAGTTCGCTTTCTCCGGCGTCGGTCACCACCGGTCTCGCCTTCACGCTGACGATCAATGGATCCGGATTCGTTTCGGGCGCCCGGATCAAACTGGGCGCTCAGGAGGAGGCGGCAGCGTTCCTTTCGGCGACACGGCTTACGATGTCCGGATCCATCAGCGCCGCTGCGGGATCCACGATTCCCGTGCAGGTGGTGAATCCAAACGGCACGGTTTCCAACATCGTGAACTTATCCATTAGCGCCGGCGAGACCAGCGGAGGCGGATCCGGCAATGACAACGTTGCGGCTGCGCGCCTGTTGGACCAGGCCACCTTCGGCCCCACCAAGGCCTCCATCGCCCGCGTCCAGCAACTGGGAGTGGAGGGCTGGCTTCAGGAGCAGTTCAACCTGCCGGCCACGCAGATCCCCAATACCTTCGGCGATTCGGCCTCGGCGCTGCGGGCCTGGCAGGTGCATAACTTCGCCCACGCCAACGACCAGTTGCGCCAGCGAGTGATCTATTCGCTGGGCCAGATCCTGGTGGTTTCCCGCGACAAGCTGCCTTATCCGGCTGAAATCATTCCCTGGATGTCACTGCTGAGCCGCCACGCCTTCGGCAATTACAAGGACCTGCTGCGCGAGATCACCATCCTGCCATCCATGGGCAAGTATCTCGATCTTGCCAACAGCGCCAAGCCGGGCGTCGGCGGAGGCGCCAACGAAAACTATCCCCGGGAACTGCTGCAGTTGTTTTCCATCGGATTGTGGAAGCTCAATCCGGATGGCAGCCAGCAGGCTACCCCGGCCTACAGTGAGAACGACGTCCGGCAGATCGCGCTGGCGCTTACCGGATGGACCTATCCCACCGCGCCCGGCCAGCAGCCCCGCTCAGAGAATTGGGAGTACTTCGTGGGCAACATGGAAACCCGTGAAGGCAATCACGACACTTCGGCAAAGTCGTTTCTGGGTTGCACTGTTCCCGCCGGGCAGACAGTGGTCCAGGATCTGGACGATGTCATCGATTGCGTATTCCAGCACCCCAATGTCCCCCCGTTCATCGCCACGCGCCTGATTCGCAGTCTGGTGGCAAGCAATCCTTCGGCCGCCTACATCAGCCGCGTGGCCAGTGTCTTTGCCGACAACGGTGCGGGCGTGCGCGGCGACCTGAAGGCCGTCATCAAGGCAATCCTCACCGACCCGGAGGCCCGCAACGACACCCCAACCGCCACCAGCGGGCGCCTGCGCGAGCCCATCCTCCACGTCGTCGCTTTCGGCCGCGCCTTGAATGCGCAGATCTCGCCATCCAACCAGTTCACCTACATCTTCGATAACATGGGCCAGTCCGCGCTCTCCCCGCCTTCTGTCTTCAACTGGTTTTCTCCGCTCTACCGCATCCCGCGGACGTCCTACTTTGGTCCTGAGTTCCAGATCTACACACCCAGCCAGAGCGTGGAGCGGGCGAACTTCTTCCTGCAGATTCTGACGGAGAACTTCGGCGACTTCCGCGTGGACCTCAGTCCGTTCACCGGCGTGGCGGGGAACTCCGCCCAGTTGATCGACGCGGTGGACAATGCGTTGCTCCACGGCCGTATGCCGCAGGCGATGCGCGATTCCCTCTCCCGCGCACTCGCCGCGGCTGGCGACAATCAGCAGCGCGTGACCGCCGCGCTCTATCTCACCGCGCTGTCGGGTTACTACGCGGTTCAGCACTAATCCAAAGGAATCATGATGGATATCACAAGACGCAAATGGTTTCACATGCTGAGCGGCGCGGCCTGCCTCAGCCGCCTGGGGGCCGTCAACGCGATGGCGCAGTCCGGCGCGGGCGATTACAAAGCGCTGGTCTGTATTTTCCTCGCCGGAGGCAACGACGGCCATAGCACTGTGATCCCCCAGGCCGCGGCCGAATATAACGCCTACAAGTCAATTCGCGGGGGCATGGCGCTTCCGGACGGCAATGCGAAGGTACTTACGGTCACCACTCCCGCGGGCGTTCCCTATGGATTGAACAACGGGCTTGCCGCGGTCCACCCACTGTGGGCGCAGGGTAAGTTGGCGGTGGTGGCGAACGTAGGCATGCTGGTCCGTCCCGTGACAAGGGCTGAATATGCCGCCCAATCCGTTCCGGTGCCGACGAATCTGTTCTCCCACTCTGACCAGATGGTGCAGGCGCAGAGCGGGTTCGCCAGTCCGACGGGCGGCACCGGATGGGCGGGTCGCGTCGCCGACGCCATGGAGCCGCTCAATGCCGCATCGTCGTTCCCCTCATCCATCTCAATGGCGGGGCCCGCGCTGTTCGGTTCGGGAAGCCTGGTGCAGTCGGCCGCGCTGATCCCCGGCTTCGACATGGAACTGTATGGCATGAATCCGTGGCCGCAAACGGCGGCCGACGCCCGTAAGGCGGCGCTTCAGGAGATCCTGGCGCTCGATAGCGGCATGGCGCTGGTGCAGGCGGCAAACAAGGTGCGGCGTGACGCGCTGGATCTCAGCGCCATGTTGAAGAGCGTCAATACAAGCTCGCCGGTGAGCACGCCGTTTCCCGGCACCGGCATTGGAAGGCAACTGCTCGATGTGGCGAAGATCATCAAGCTTCGCACCAGCACCGGCCTCCGCCGCCAGGTATTCTTCTGCTCGCTGGGCGGCTTTGACACGCATGGTTCGCAGAGTTGGATGCACTGGGACCTGCTGCGGCAGCTTTCTGAGGCGATGTACGCCTTCTACAACGCCACCGTCGAACTCGGCGTGGCGGGACAGGTGACGGCCTTCACACAGTCGGAATTCGGGCGCACGCTGCAGCCCAGCGGAACCGGGTCCGATCACGGATGGGGCAATCATCAACTGGTGATGGGCGGCGCGGTGAAAGGCGGGAACCTTTACGGACGCTACCCGGTGATGGCGCTGGGCGGTCCGGACGACGCTGGCACGCGAGGAGCGATGATCCCCTCCACTTCGCAGGATCAATACGCGGCAACGATGGCGTCGTGGTTCGGACTGAGCGGGGCACAGTTAACCGCGGTGTTTCCCAATCTGTCGAAGTTCCCGGTCACCAATCTCGGCTTCGTGTGAGAAAGCCGCGCTAAGCAAGGATCTCCTTGATGATCGCTCCGTGCACCTCGGTCAGCCGTTCCCGCCGCCCCTGGTGCAGGTAACTCAACTGATCCTGCTGCAGCCCCATCTGGTGCAGCACGGTGGCATGCAGATCGCGGAAATGCATCGGCTTCACCACTGACTTCAATCCGATATCGTCGGTGGCGCCGTAGGCCATGCCGCCCTTGAATCCGCCGCCGGCCACCCACATGCTGAAGCCCGTGTTGTGATGGTCGCGCCCCTGCCCGCGCTCTGATTCCGGTGAGCGGCCGAACTCGCCGCCCCACAGCACTACGGTCGAATCCAGCAGCCCGCGCCGCTTCAGATCCTTCACCAGCGCCGCCACCGGCTGATCGGTCAAAGCGGCCATGCGGTGATGATTCTTCTCCACGTCGGAGTGCGCGTCCCATTCGGTTTCGGCGCCGCCGCCTCCGGCCACCACGCACACAAAACGCACGCCGCGCTCCACCAGCCGCCGGGCCAGGAGGCACCTGCGTCCGTAATCATCGGTCTGGGCGCCGCCCACGCCATAGAGTTCCAGCGTCTCTTTGGGCTCAGTGGAAAGATCGAAAATCTCCGGCGCCTCGGTCTGCATCTTGAACGCCGTGTCGTAGGCCGACATGCGCGCGGCAAACTCGGTATCCTCGGCGGCAAGATTTGCCTCGTTCACCGCCCGCAGGAAATCCATCGTCTTGCGCCGCCGCTCCAGCGTCACGCCCTGCGGCAATTCCAGGTTCAACACCGGTCGCTTGCCGGCGCGGAACATCGCCGGCTGATATACGGCGGGCAGGAATCCGTTGGTGTACATCGGCTGGCCGGCCTCGGGAGTCCCGTGCGGGTCCGGCATCACCACATAAGCCGGCAGGTTGTCGGCTTCGGTCCCCAGCCCGTAGGCGATCCAACTGCCCATTGCCGGGAAGCCCGGAATCACGCGGCCCGACATCATCTGATACTGCGCCGCTGAATGCACCACCATGTCGCCATGCATGGAGCGCAACACGCAGATGTCATCGGCGATGCCGGCATGGTGCGGCAGCAGGTCGGAAATCTCCAGGCCCGACTTGCCGTGTTTCTGAAACGTCCGCTTTGTCCCCAGAATCCGCGACGCCGAATTCACGTTCTGATACTGCACATCGCCGAACTCGGCCGGCCGCTTCTGCCCGTGCAGCGTGTTCAGCAGCGGCTTGGGATCGAACGTCTCCAGGTGCGACGGCCCGCCCGCCATAAATAGAAAGATAAACGCTTTCGCCTTGGCCTCAAAGTGCGGCGGCTTGGGCGCCAGCGGGTTGTAGCGCGCCGCCCGCGCCTGCTCCTGCGCCAGCATTGAGGCAAACGCCAGTGATCCTGTGCCGCAGAAACAATCGGTAAGAAACTCGCGGCGGTTCCGGTTATAGCGAATATGTTCAGGCATCTTAGTTCACGTACAAAAACGGATTCATGTTGAACAGGGTGAGCGTGAATTCCTTGAGCACTTCCGGGTTGGTGGGCCCGTCGTCAAGGTAGCGCAACGCCAATGCTTTTTCCGGCGCCGAAGGCGGACGTCCCGCCGTCAGCCGCCACGCCAGATCGATCCTCGCTTCGGTGTCCGGCCGCTCCCTGAGCAGCCGCTCGGCCAGCGACTGCGCCAGCTCATTCGAGAGCTTTCCATTGAGCAGTTCCAGGGCCTGCGGCGCGTGCGTCGATTGATCCCGCCGCGCGCAGGACAGCAGCGTATCCGGGGAGTCGAACACCTGCATGAATGGCAGAATCAGGTTCCGCTTGTAGATCATGTAGATCGTACGGCGGTCATACTCGCTCTTATCCCGCGTCGGAGACCAGTACTGCGGGCGCTTCAGGTCCTTCACCAGTTCCTGATCGATGGTCACCATCACGCTGCGCCCGCCGGCCTTCCCGTTCAGCCGCCCGGAGATCGCCAGCATCGAATCGCGCAGTTCCTCGGCTTCCAGCCGCCGCCGGTTGAATTTCCACAGCAGCTTGTTCTCCGGATCCTTCTCCATCGCCGCCTTCTCCAGCGGCGAGCGGCTTGCCTGCCGGTAGGCGTTCGACATCAGAATCATCCGGTGCATCGGCTTCATGACCCAGCCGCCTTCCACGTACCGGTTGGCCAGCCAATCGAGCAGCGCCGGATGCGAGGGCATTGTGCCCATCCGTCCGAAATCGTTGGGCGTGGAGACAATGCCGCGGCCGAAATGGTACTGCCAGATGCGGTTCACCATCACCCGCGCCGTCAGCGGATTGGCCGGGTCCACGATCCACTCGGCCAGCTTCAGGCGCGGCTTTTCCGTTTCCAGCGGCATCTCCGGCGCTGCCTCCGGCAGCAGCACGCCCGGCGGCCGCATGCCCACCCGGGCGCCCTTGTTCCGGTAATCGCCTCGCCCCAGCAGGTGAATCCCCGTCATCGCCTTCGGATCGTTCTTCACCGCATACATCGCCGTCAGCGGGTCCGGCATCTTCTCGTCCAGTTCCTCCAGCTTGGTGAGGATCTTGCCCTTCTCCTCTTCCGAAGCCCGCCGCATCTGCCGCCGCAATTGCGTCATCTCCGTTTCAATCGGCGTTACCGTCGCTTTCCAGGCCGCCTGCTCCTCGGCCGACGCCACCACAATGTCATGCGGATGGGTCTGGGCGAAGTAGCCCTGCATCCGGTAGTAGTCCGATTGCCGGATCGGATCGAACTTGTGATCGTGGCATCGCGCACAGCCGAGCGTTACACCCAGAAACGCCGCGCCCACAATGTTCGTCATCTCCGTCAACACTTCGGTACGTGAACTGGCCACTTCCTGGTTGCCGGCGTTCTTGCGCAGCGGACCCAGCCGGTTAAAGCCGCTTGCCACCACGTAGGTTTCATTCGCCGCATCCATCTCATCGCCGGCAAGCTGTTCCTTCAGAAACTGGTTGTACGGCTTATCCGCGTTGAAACTCGCAATGACGTAATCCCGGAAGCGGTAGGCATCCGGACGGTGCGTGTCGTATTCATAGCCATCCGATTCGGCAAACCGCACCACATCCAGCCAGTGGTGCGCCCACTGTTCTCCATACCGCGGCGACGCCAGCAGCCGCTCCACCAGCTTTTCGTAAGCCTCCGGCGCTTTGTCATTGACGAATGCCGCCACCTCATCGGGCGTAGGCGGCAACCCGTGCAGATCGTAGGTGAGCCGGCGGATCAGCGTCGTGCGGTCCGCCTCGGGGGCCGGTTCCAGCCCTGCCTTGCGAAGTCCCTCCAAAACGAAAGCATCCACCGGTGTGCGCGCCCACCGTTTTGCCGCCGCATCCGGAAACGCCGGCGGGACGACGTCCTTGCGCGGCTGGAAGGCCCAATGACGGCGCTCGGCCGGCCGGTAGGTACCGAGGGGAGCGACGGCGGATTCGTTCCACGCCGCCAAAACAGTGCCAATCGCCAGAACAGCGGACAATCGTTTCATCATATCGACACTACACCGTGCCATGAGTCTATCACAGGCCTATGGCTCCGTCACCCAGGAAAAACAGGGTTCCCAAGCGTGTGCCGGAGTGCTTCGCAATGTATGCACTCGTTGCTGTCAATGGTCCTAGGCTCTCAAAATTCTGTCAGTAATGGTACGAATTTTCTTGATTCCCTAGGGGGAATCCCCTATACTTCAGGAAACTCTAATCTTGTACCTTACCGGAGGGAAGGGCTTTCATGCGAAGTTTGCATCTGCTGGCGGCAACCGCGGCGTTTTCGGCGCTTGCGTTGCTTGGACAGCCCGCGCCGTCACCCGTTGATCCGGCGCATCCCGATGTTCCTCTCGCTGATCCCATCGACATCCCCGAACCCGCCACCTATTTTATGATCGGTACCGGGCTCGTGATTGTCGGCTTCATTCGCCGCCGCGCGAAGTAGCCGCAGCCTGCTATGCTGCTCGGATTGGCTTGCTGATCTGGCTTCTGTATCTTACGTGCGCCGCAGCCGCCGGCTATCAGGTGATAGCGCTGGTGGCGGTGTTACGGCAACTGGCGCGCCGTGAAGGGCCGGCGAACGGCTTTCTGCCCGTGGTTTCCATCCTCAAGCCGGTCCACGGCTGTGACCAATGGTTTGAGCAGGCGGCCCGTTCTCACGCCAACCTGGACTATCCCGCCTACGAGCTTCTTTTCGCCGCACCCTCGGCGGCTGATCCTTCTGCCGCCGCCGCGCGGGTGGTCCCCGGGGCGAGGCTCTATGTTCGCACCCTGGAGACGCCGAATCCCAAAGTTGCGAGCCTGATTGAACTCGCCCGGCATGCCACGGGTGAAGTTCTGGTGGTGAACGATGCCGACATCCGGGTCCGTCCAGACTACCTGCGCCGCATCATTGCTCCGCTTGCCGATCCCGGCGTCGGCCTGGTGACCTGTCTCTACCGGCCGGTGCCGTCCGGGCTTCCGGCGGCCTGGGAATCGCTGGGCATCGCCACCGATTTTGCGCCCAGCACGCTGGTGGCGCCGCTGGCCGGCATCAACGAGTTCGGCTTCGGATCCACGCTCTGCTTCCGCGCGGCTGATCTGCGCAAGGCGGGCGGGTTTGAAGCCATCGCCGATTACCTTGCCGACGACTATCAGCTTGCCGCCCGCCTCACGCGCGGTCTGGGTAAACGCGCTGTGCTTTCGCGATTCGTCGTCGATACCGGCCTCCACTACGCCTGCTGGCGCGACATGTGGCGCCACCAGATTCGCTGGGCTCGCACCATCCGCGTTTCCCGAAAGGAATACCTTGGGCTGCCGCTCACTCATGCTGGCCTATGGGCGCTGGCGGCCGCTCTCGCCGGGCACTCCCAGATCGCCGCCGTCCTGCTGGGGTTGCGCATTCTGATGGGATTCACCGCCGGCGTCCTGCTTTTGCGCGCCCGGGCCGCATGGGCTCTGGTGCTGATCCCCTTGTGGGATTTGTTTGCCTTCGCCGTGTGGGTGGCCGCGCTTGCCGGCAACACGATAGAATGGCGGGGCCGCCGTCTGCGCCTTTCACCCGACGGCCGGCTTTCGCCGAGGTGACTGATGAGACTTGCCACTTTCTTCGTCATGGCTGCCGCGCTTGCGGCGCAGCCCGTTCCTTCCGGCTGGTATCCCCACGAAGGGGGCCTGCTCAAGTATCGCGTCAACATTCGCTTCGGCGAAGAGCCGGAAACGATGCCTGAAGGCTGGAAGTTCGGCCGCGTCTCGGCGGTGGCCGTCAATCCCCAGTCCACCGAAGTCTACGTCTTCCACCGCGGTAAAAAGGCCGATCCCGTTGTCGTCTTCGACACCAAGGGGAAGTACCTTCGCTCCTGGGGTAAGGGCCTGTTCGGCAATCCCCACGGTTTGCGTTGCGACAAGGATGGCAACATCTGGATTACCGACAATGGCGATCACCAGGTAATGAAGTTCGACAAGAACGGCAAATTGCTGCTGACCCTGGGAAAGAAAGGCGTCGCCGCCACCACCCCCGATACGTTCAACCGGCCCACCGACATCGCCTTCACCCCCGACGGCAGGTTCTTCTACGTGTCGGATGGCTACGGCAACTCGCGCGTCGTGAAGTTCACCATCGACGGGAAGTACGTGCTCGATTGGGGAAAGAAGGGCACCGGTCCGTCGGAGTTCAACACCGTGCATTCGGTTGCCGTTGACTCGGCGGGAACGGTCTATGTCAGCGACCGCGAGAACAACCGCATCCAGATCTTCGACCCCAATGGCAAGTTCCTTCGCCAGTGGGCCGGTCTCGGCGCCACGCAGAACATTTTCATCACGCCCAAAGACGAGGTATGGGTAATCACGCACCGCAATAACATCGAAAACCTCACTTACGACACTCTCGCCGGCCGTATCATGAAAATCGACATCCGCAACGGCAAGGTTCTGGGCGCCATGGAGAGCCCCGGACATTGGCTGCACCATGCCACCAACGGCGAAATCTACATCGGTTCGCTTACCGGCAACGTCTTTCGCTGGTATCCGGGATGGCTCGATCGCGGATTGGGCGCCGAGGAGGGGCTGAAGCCGGCCAATTAGCCCAAACAGGGCCGGCGGGCCCTCCAGGCCACGTAGGAACTCGCGAGCATCCCGGGCCGCCAGGCTCCGTTGTTTGGGCGAGTTCCTCAAAACCGGAACGTCACCTTGGCGCGCACCAGGCGCCCATTCTGGCGGATCCGCTGCACCATCAGTTCGTCGCCCGCCGGATCCCAGAACGCGCGGTCGGCCAGGTTCACAATCGTCAGGGCCACATCCATTCCCCGTCTCTTTGCCCGATCCGTCGAGATCGTCAGCGACGGAAGCAGATAGGCCCCCGCGGCACTTTCCGGCTCGCGGTTTGAGGTCAGCCTGCGGCTCAGAATCTGCACACTCGCTCCGGCTGTCAGTTTCAACCGCCGGATCGGATAGGCGGCATTCAGCCGCCCCACATGGAGTGGTGAACCGGCCAGCCATTGGCGGTTTACGCTGTCAATGACGCGATGTAACCCGTAGCTGGCGCGCGCCTCCCACCCGCCGGCGCCTTTGGTCTCAGCCTCCAGTTCCACTCCCCGCGACACATAGCCGCCCACGTTCAGATAACCGATCTTGCCCGTCTCCGGATCCGCCAACTGGTTGATGAAGTTGGAAATCCGGCTGTCGAAGGCCGAGATCGAAAACCGGTACCGTTTGCCGCTGTAGCGTTCCAGCACCGCCTCGGTGCTGCCGATCCGCTCCGGCCGCAGGAACGGGTTGGGCTGGTAGGTCGGCGTGGAATAGAACAGTTCGTAGGAGTTGGGCGCCCGGAAAGAACGGCCGTAAAGCAGTTTGACGGCGGTGTTGGATGCCGGTTCATAGATCAATCCCACGCGCGGGCTCAGCGCCCCACCAAAGGTCGAATACCGGTCATAGCGCAAACCCGCGCTTAGCCTCAGCTTACGCGCCAGCCGTATGTCGTCCTGTACGAACGCCGCGCCGTTGGCTGTGCGCGGCCGCGTGTCCGCGTACAGCAGGTACGGATCGGCGTCGTAGGTCATCAGCCGCGTCCGCAGGTTAAAACGGAAATCGGTGCCCAGCGTCATCTGGTGGTTTTCGCCCAACGGCTGGTGCAAAAGCAGTTCTCCGCCCCACCAGGAGCCGTTGGCGAATTCCCGGCTCACAATCGTGCCATCGCCCGATTCATCCAGGTAGGGGTTGAAGCCATCGAACTGATACCGGTCGAAGTAGACGCGCGATTCCAGCATCCGTCCCTTGCTGAGCGAAAGCTCGTGATGGACATCCACGTATCCGCGCGTATCGGCGCCGTAGTTGCTGGAATCCTCCCAGCGTTGGCCCAGATAGAGTCCGGGGAAGTACTTCTTTCGCGAAGCGGCCAACCCCTCCACCGTGAGCCTTCCCCGGCTGTAGCTCACAAACAGGCTGTCGGCGCGCTCCCCGTCGCCCTCCAGCAGGCTGCCTCCCAATTCCGGATAATCGATGCGGCGCTGCCCGGCGCTTTGCGCCGTGGTTGCTGAAAGCAGCACGCCGCCGTCGTCGCCGATCGCGGCGCCGAAACTTGCCCGGGCCTGCACCGTCGCGAGCGAGCCGCCTTCCAGCGCCGCTTCCCCGCCTTTCAAATCGCGGCCCCGGATGGTGATGATGTTCACCACGCCGAAAAAAGCGTTCGTGCCGTAAAGCGACGATCCCGGCCCCCGGATCACCTCCACACGCTCAATCAGATCCGCATCAATTGGGAACGCCGTCTCCGGATACGCGCCATCATACACGTTTTCGTTGATCCGGTGCCCGTTCAGCAGCACGAGGATCTTCGCGTTGAAGTCGCCTGAGCGGCCGAATCCCCTTACCCCCACGTAGCTGTAAAACCGATCGTAGGAAACGTAAAATCCCGGTACGGTGCGAAGGATGTCGGCCAGACTTCGATGCCCGTACCTTCGAATCTCCTCCCGCGTCACCACCGTTACCGACGCCGGCGCCTCGGTCGACTTCTGCGCCCTGCGCGAGGCAGCATGCACGGAGCGCACGGTGACCGCCATCAGCCGCTCCAGTTCCCCCTCCGCCGCCTCAATTTCGGACTGGCAACATGCCGGCGCTACCCCAACCAGCAGGCCCAGCAATAGCACGCGCACTCATGTCGTATCGGCCGAAATCGAAAAATCGATAGTGCTACCGTGTCGTCACCCCCGGCCCTACCGTTTCTTACTGCCCAATCCTTCCTGTCCTTGCGCATCCTTGAGGAACCTCGAAAGGAGCTACGATGCTTGTCCAATTCACACTTGCCGCCTGTTACTGCCTTAGCTGGGAAGAAGACGCCGCCGAAGGCCTCCGTCTCGGGCAGCAAGGCCACTACCAGCAAGCCCTCCAGCGCCTCGAACAAGCCGCCAGCCTCGCCTCCGGCCTTCCCTCGGGCGACGCCCGGCTCTGGCGCCTGCGCTTCAACCTTGCCTCGGCTGCCCATCAGCAGGGAGCCTATCAGCGGGCGCGGGAACTGTTTGAGTCTCTTGAGCCGCACCCCCCATCCCGAATCGAATATGCCCGTCTGCTTGCCAACCTCGCGCTGGTCGAACGCGCCACCGGCCGCCTCCAGGATGCCTACGCCAAAGCGAGCCGGGCCGCTCAAATCCAGGCGTCAGAATCCGGCGCCTCGCGCGATCTCGCCAATACGCTCTACACCATCGCCGAACTCGACCGCGCCCAAGGCCGGTTCCCCGAGGCCCGGCGGCAACTCGACCGCGCCTCCGCCCTCGCCGCCACGCTTCCCCCTGATCCGCTTCAAGCCCTGATCCTGCAGGCGAAGGCGTCCCTCTGGAGCGCGCAGGGAAGGCCCGGCCTCGCCCTGGCGCCACAATCGGAGGCTGCCGCCGCACTTGAGCGCATGCTCGGCCCCACTCACCCGCTCACTACCTCCGCCCTGAGCAACCTGGGCCAGGTTCTTTTTGCCGCCGGCAGAACCGGCGAAGCGGCTCCTTTGATGGAGCGTGTGCTTGGCGACTGGGAAGCGTCGCTCGGTCCGCAACATCGCAACGTCGCGGTGGCCGCCAATAACCTCGCCCAACTCCGCCGGGATCAGGGACGCCTGGCCGATGCCGCCGTTCTTTACCGTAAGGCGATCGGCATCTGGCAGGCCGCACTCGGGCCCCGTCATCCCGACGTCGCCAGAGGGTGGCTCAATCTCGGAAGTCTGTTCGCCCTCCAGGAAAAGACGCGCGGGGCCGAAACGCTCTACCGCCGCGCGCACGCCATTTTTGAGGAAACCCTGGGCGCGGCGCATCCGGAAACCCGCGCCGCCGCCGTCCGCCTGACAGCCTTGCGGCAGCGAGCCGTTACTTCCGCGCCAGCACGGCATCAAGCGGCGCGCCCGTGATCCGGCTCTCCACCGAAGTAAAGCCTGCTTCTCTCAGCAGCGCCTCGTACTCGGCCGCCGTACGCTCCTTGCCCTCGGTGCATACCAGCATGTTCAGTGACTGCATCTGAACCCCCAACGGTCCACTCTTGTCCGCACTCAGCAGCCGCTCGGCGATCAGCAGTCCGCCGCCCACGGGCAATCGGGCGTTGATCCTGGCCAGCAGAGCGCGGATCTTCGTTTCGTCCCAATCGTGAAGGATTCGGCCTACGGCATATAGATCGGCTTCCGGCAGCGCATCCGTGAAGAAGTCGCCTGCAATCAACTCCACCCGCTCGTCCACAAACTGGCGCGCCGCCTCCACTACCGCTGCCAGGTCGAACACCGCTGCCCGCAGGCCAGGGTAATGCTCAACGGCCGCCATCGCCAAATGCCCGGTCGCGCCGCCCAAATCCACCAGCCGCCGGAAGCCGCTCAAATCGAAGGCCGTCACCACCTTCGGCGACGAGATGACACCGAAGCCGTGCATGCCCAGCAGAAACTCATGCCTCGATTCGGGCGTGCGGAACAAATTCGTGAAGATGGGGCCCTCCCAGCCGAACGTCTGGTTCCAGCGATTGCTGCCCTCCCTTACCGCATCCTCAAGATTCGCCCAGAGCCGCCACAGCGCCCGGTCCGAATACCCGATATAGCCCGCCAGCGTGTGCGGGCTCGCCCGCCGCAGGTAGACCTCGGCCACTTCGGTGTTGGTGTACCGCCCGTCCTCGAGTTTCAACAGGCCCAGCCCGCGGCAGCCGTCGAGCAAACGCTCCAGCGCATCGGGCTCGGCTTTGAGTCCGGCGGCCAACTCACTGAGCGCGGCCGGCGTCCGGTCGAAGACGCCCATGCTGAGAGCCGTAAACATTGTTTTTGAACGGCGGAAGGCTTCGATGAGCTCAATGATGGAATCAGGAGGAGGCTTCATTTGCGGAAGTGATCGTAACCCAGTGGTTGGAGTATCCCTCCGGGCACGCGCACTTGGCCCGGCGGTCCTTCTATGATCCTGCCAATCCGCGTTACCGGCAACCCCGCCAGCGCGAGCGGCGCTTTTTTTCGCGCCCCCAGCGTGAACAGCAACTCGTAGTCCTCGCCGCCATGCAGCGCCTGCGCCAGGGTGGCGCCTTCAAAGGCGGGCAGATCTCCGTTCAGCATCGCCGCCACTCCCGATGCCTTTGCCAGCCGGTGCAGATCGATCGAAAGCCCGTCGCTCAGATCCATGGCCGCGCTCGCCCCCAGCCGCCGCAGCGCCAGTCCCGCCGCCAGCCGCGGCTCAGGCCGCAGATGACGCCGCCAGGGGAGCCCCTTGCCCGTCGCCAATCCCAGCGCCGATACTCCCAGCGCGCCAGTCACAAACACCCCGTCTCCGGGCCTTGCCGTGTCCCTCCGCAATGCCTTGCCCCGCGGCACAGCGCCGCAGACGATGATGTCGGCGGCCGTTTGATCGGCATGGGCAAGATCGCCGCCCGCCAGCGGACAGCCCGTTTCCCTGGCAAGCTCCAGCAGTCCCTTGTAGAAGCCTTCCACCCACCGCTGGTCCAGTCCCTTGCCCACGGCCAGCGACAACAGGCAGAATCGCGGCCTGCCGCCCATCGCCGCGATATCGCTCAGACCCCGCGCCAGCGTCTTATGCCCGCAATCCCCCGCCGTGTGCGTCGTCCTTCGGAAGTGTACGTCCTCCACCAGCAGGTCCGTGGTGAACAACAGGTCCTCGCGCGGCCTGGGGCGGAAGATTGCGCAGTCGTCGCCGATTCCCCGCACCATGCCAGGCGCCTTGTCCGGGGCCCACCTGGCAAGCAGTTCGATGATCTTCAGTTCCGTCATCATCCGCCCCGAGAATACCAGCTTCGGTCCATGATAGGCGAACCTGCCCAATCGGGCCTCGGTTTTTCCCTATCCTGTCTCAGCCCGCAAACGACGATTGAGCCAATATGGGCATGATACCCGTCTCGGTTGGGGTGCAAATGGCGGCACGGCCGGCCCGCGCGGCGGGAGCCGTGTTGTGGACACGAACCGATCTCGCGCGCATGCGCAACATCGGTATTCTTCCGGACAAGTATGAACTTCTCGATGGCGACATCATCAATAAGATGGGACAGGATATCACGCATCGCCGCGCGGTAAGTTACCTGTTTGGATGGCTTGCTCAGGTCTGGGGCGCCGATCATGTGCTCATGCAGGCAGCCGTGGATGTCTCACCGCGCGACAACCCGGCCAACGCCCCTGAACCCGATCTGGTGGCGCTCCGCGCGCCGGTGACTTCGCTTGCCGGCAATCCCGGTCCGGGAATGGTGGATCTCGTCATTGAGGTTTCCGGCGGCACACTCATTGAAGACCTGACGAGGAAGAAAGACCTCTACGCCCGCGCCGGCTTCCCGGAATACTGGGTGTTCGACGTCAGCAGCCGCCGGCTCTTCCTGCATCGCAAGCCGATTGACGGCAGCTACCAGGGCCTGCTCGAACGATGGGGATCGGCCGAGGTCGCCACGCTCACCCATCCCGAACACCGGCTGCGGCCGGAGAAGCTGTTGGCGTAAGCAAACCTTGAGCGCCCCGCCGCAAGGCAGGGCGCTCGTGCCGCCCAAACCCTAGTTCTTCACTTCCACCTGGATCGTGCGCGGTTTGGCCAACTCCTTTTTCGGCAGAGTAACCGTCAGCACGCCATTCCTGTACTCGGCCTTCACGGCTTCGGCATCCACCGTCTCAGGCAGCGAGAACGAGCGCGCAAACGATCCGTAGCTGCGCTCAATGCGGTGATAGCCCCGCTCCTTGGTCTCGCCCTCGAACGTCCGCTGGCCCTTCAGCGTCAGCGTCCCATTCTCAATCTCCAGATGCACGTCCTTCATGTCCACGTCCGGCACATCGGCCTTCAGGATCAGATCGTGCGGCGTTTCCAGCACGTCTACGGCCGGTACCCATGGCCGTGTGCCGGCGGGTTCCTGCAGGAACCGGCTCAGCGTGTCCTCAAACATCTTGAACTCCGGGACAGGGAAGCCGGAGAAGGGGGTGAACTTTGTCAGTGCCATTGTTTTGCGATTGCCTCCTGGAAAACTTCGGGAGGATCTCCGATCCTCGCTACAACTCCAATATAAAATCTTAGTGTTTCATTGTCAAGTAAAATTCGCGAGAAAATTTAGATCGCCCCGCGATACAATATCCCCTTACCTATGTCCTCCTCCTCCTCCTTCTACGCCTCCCGCCCCTGGCTCCGCCACTACCGTGTCCCTCACTCCCTCCCTCTGCCCACTCTCACCATCCTCGACCACCTCGAACGAAACGCCCGCCAAAACCCGCAAGCCACCGCCATTCAGTACTTTGACAAAACAATTTCCTTCGCCGAGCTCGACCACCAGGCCTCCTGCTTCGCCGCCCTTCTTGCCCACCGTGGCATCGGCCGCGGAGACCGTATCGCCCTCTCGCTCCAGAACAACCCCCAGTTTGCCGTCGCCCAATACGGAGCCTGGAAACGCGGAGCCGCAATTGTCCCCCTCAGCCCTATGTATAAGGAGGAAGAACTGGAGTATCAGCTTGCTGACAGCGGCGCCCGCATGTGGGTGGGACTCGATTCGCTTTTTGACGGCCCTGCGGGGCCCGCCCTTGCCCGGGCCGGAGTTTCCCACATCCTCACCACCAACGAAAACGATCCGCTCGACTCCCGGCCTTCTCCTTTCTATCAGGCGCTTGCCGCCCATACGCCCGACGCCGGGCACCGTCTGGAGTTGACCGGTGATGATCTCGCCCACATTGTTTACACCTCCGGCACCACCGGGAAGCCAAAGGGCGCCATGGGGCTCCACCGCCACGTCGCATTTAACGCCAACGTCTTCCGCACCTGGATGGATCTCACTCCCTCCGACGCTGTGCTCGGCATGGCCCCGCTGTTCCACATTACGGGCCTTGTGGCCCACCTTGCGGTGGCGGCGCTCACCGGTATGCCGCTGCTGTTGTTTCACCGCTTCAACGCCGCCGAAGCTTTTCGCATGGCTCGGCAGTACAACGGCACCTTCACGGTGGCTTCCATTACCGCCTATCTCGCCTTACTCAACGATCCGGCTTCGCACCAGGGTCGCTTTCTGAAAAAGTGCTTCACCGGCGGCGCAGCGGTGGCTCCCTCCATCCCTGCACAGTTCGAGCAGCGCTGCGCGGCCTACATCCACAACACCTATGGCCTCACCGAGGTGAACTCGCCCTCCCATTCGGTCCCTTATGGCGCGCGGGCGCCTGTCGATCCAGTCAGCGGCGCGCTTTCCATTGGCCTGCCCATCCCCAACTGCGACGCCCGCATCGTCGATCTTCAGGATCCCGGCCGGGTCCTTGCGCCCGGTGAATCCGGCGAACTTGTGCTCAAAGGCCCGTTCGTTTTTGAAGGCTACTGGAACCGGCCCGACGCCACCGCCGCCGCCTTCCACGACGGCTGGTTCCTTACCGGCGATGTCGCCCTGATGGACGCCGAGGGCTGGTTCTACATCGTCGACCGCAAGAAGGACATGATCAACGCCTCCGGCTACAAGGTGTGGCCGCGGGAAGTGGAGGATGTCCTCTACCGCCATCCGGCGGTGCGCGAAGCAGCCGTTGTCGGCGTTCCGGACGCCTACCGCGGCGAATCAGTGAAAGCGGTGCTGTCGCTGAAGTCGCCGGCCACCGCCGAGGAGATCATCGCCTTCTGCCGGGAGCGCCTCGCCACTTACAAGGTCCCGCGCACGGTCGAGTTCGTCGAGGAAATTCCCAAGACGGCTTCCGGCAAGTTCCTGCGCCGCCAGTTGCGCTAGCGCCGGGTCTCTCCATCGACTACACTGTCGGCATGAAGTGGTACCTGTTGGCGGTGACCGCGAGCACGCTGTTAGCCCAAGGCGTCTGGGAGCCCCGCGCGCCCTATCCGGTGCGCGTCACCGAAGTGTCCTCGGCCGTGCTGAACGGCCGCGTCTATTCCCTCTGCGGCATTCTGCCGGACGGCGCCAACTCCACCGCGCTCTACATCTACGATCCAGTCACCGACGAATGGTCGGAAGGGCCCGCGCTCCCCATTGCGGGCGGCGCCGATCACTGTAACGTCGCCGCCGCCGGCGGCCGGTTGTACCTGCTGGGCGCGATCCGCACCGGCCAGAACTTCGTGGACGGCAACACCTATGAGTACGATCCGCTGTCCCGGCAATGGTCCACCGTGGGCCGCATGGGTGTGCCGCGTGGCGCCAGCGGCGTGGCTGCCATTGGATCCAGCATCTACGTCGCTGGAGGTCTGGCCGGCGGCCGTCCGGTGGCTGCCTTTGAGGTCTTCGACACGGTCACCAGGCAATGGTCCACGCTGCCTGAAATGCCCACTGCGCGCGATCACCTAACCGCGCAGGCCGTAAACGGCCGCCTCTACGCCATTGCCGGGCGCGACGGAGGCCGCGAGTTTAATGCCAACGAGGAGTTCGATCCGGCCACCAGTCAGTGGCGCGTGCGTGCCGGCATTCTCACCGCCCGCGGCGGCCTGGCGAGCGGAACCCTGCGCAACCGCATCCAGGTGTTCGGTGGCGAGGGCACTCGCAGCGGCCGTCCGGAGGGCACCTATCCTCAGAACGAAGAGTACGATCCGGCCACCGATACCTGGGCCAACCTCGGGCTGATGACCAACCCCCGTCACGGACTCTACGGCGCCACGTTTGAGGGGCGCATTTTCGCGCCCGGTGGCGGCCCCAGCGCGGGCTTCGCCTTTTCAAATACCCACGACGCCTTCTTTTTGCCGCTGCCGGAACCGCCCGCCATTTTCCCATCGGGTGTGGTGAACGCCGGCAGCTTCCGGGAGGAGTTTGCGCCCGGCACGGTGCTGGCTCTGAAAGGTGAACGCCTCACCCAGGGTGAGCGCATCGCCTCGCGCTTCCCCATTGCCACACAGCTTAATCAGAGCGTGGTGCGGGTGAATGGGATCGCCGTGCCGATTCTTTACGCCGGCCCCGGCCAGATCAATTTCCAACTCCCCTATTCGCTGGTTCCCGGACCGCTCAGCATTACCGTCACTCACCTCGGCGCCACCAGCACTCCCTATCAGGCGCCCAATGCCGTCACCACCGCGCCGGGCCTGTTCTCGCTTTCAGCCAACGGAGAAGGGCAGGGCGCGGTATTGATCGCCGGCACCAGCCTGATCGCCAGGGCTACGCGCGATGCCTTCTCGCGTGCCGCCCGGCGGGGTGAGATTGTGTCGATCTATTGCACGGGACTGGGCCGTCTCGACTTCCCTCCGCGCATCGGTGAGCCCGCGCCATCCGATCCGCCGGCCCGGACCGTCGAGATTCCCGAAGTCACCATCGGAGGCGCGCCGGCCGAGGTCAGCTTTTCCGGACTTACTCCAGGGGCCCTGGGGCTGTATCAGATCAACGCCAGGGTGGGCGCCGCCGCACAAACCGGCATTGCGGTTCCGGTCACCGTGCGGATCGGCGGCCGCACCAGCAATACAGTTACGATCGCGGTGGTTGAGCCGTGAGGGTGGTGTAGATCGCCTCACGCCGCGCCTGGCTGATGCCGGTGGCCGGCCGCTCCGGGTGAGGTCACCGTCTTCAATCAATCCCCGTGCCCGCAGGCGAACGGCTTCGCCGCCGGATTGGGCAGCCATTCCATCGACTTGCCCGCAAGAAAGTCCAGATACCACTCAGCCAGCGGCGCCTCGCATAGGTCAACCCATCATAGAGTTCCGCCCTGTACCCCAGACTCTCCTTTTCAAACCTATCGACCGCCACCACGCACCACTTTGATCTTGTCACCACCTCCGACAATCCCGCGGCGACCCGGCCGCATCCATCCCAGTGTGTGAATGCCAGCCAAGTGTCATCGGATCTCCCGGTTCGCCCAGTCCGCATGCACGGTTGTCGTCAGGTACCGGTAAGCTGCCGTCTGATACGCAATCCACAACTGATAATATGGGACTCCCACCGCATCCACTGCATCATCAATCGGTCAGCTCCTGAATCCGCCGCCCGCCGGTGGCGGCGTAGTCCTCGATTTCCCGTTCCAAGTGGTCCAGATCCATCCGATCCCATAAATTATACCCACCAGGTAGATTTTCCTGGCGAAAGGTAGGAAAAATCTGCTATACTCAGACGAATTCCTTAGCCAAATCCGCGAAACTCCCGGGTTCGATGCCGGTGCAGGAGTATGCGGTGGCTCTGATCTTTCGTCAGCCTGCCTGACTCCCCCCAAGACACGCAGTCCGGGGCCAGCAACCTGGCTCCGGACGTGATGTTTCGCCTGATCTTCACGTTTCGAGGTCGCCATGTTCCCAATTCTGGGCATCGTCCTTTTGTTTCTCGCCCTGCCCGCGCTTGCACAGAAACACATTCTTTACGTGACGCACTCGGCCGGCTATCGCCACGACAGTATCGGTCCCTCCATCCGCGCCATGCAGCAGTTGGCCGAACGGACGGGAAAACTGCGGGTGACGGCCACGGAAGATCTATCGATATTAAACACCAGCGCCCTTGGCGGCTACGACGCCATTTTCTTTTTCACCAGTGGCGAATTACCGCTCAGCGATCAACAAAAGCGAGACCTGCTTGCGTTCGTGCGTTCCGGAAAAGGCTTCGGCGGCGCGCACAGCGCCACCGACACCCTCTATTTATGGCCGGAGTACGGTGATCTGATCGGCGGCTACTTTGACGGCCATCCCTGGGCACAGGAAGCAGGCGTCGATGTCGAGGATCCCGATTTTCCCGGCATGCGTGATGCGGCGCCGTCGTTCCGCATTGTGGAGGAACTGTACCAGTTCCGCTCCTTCTCGCGCGACAACGTACGCGTGTTGCTGACGCTCGACACCGCCACCGTGGATCTGGGCGCACAAGGCGTAAACCGCACCGACGGCGATTTCGCCCTGGCCTGGGTCCGGCCCTACGGGCAAGGCCGGGTCTTTTATACTGCATTGGGCCACTTTGATGAAACATGGACGGAGCCGCGCTTTCAGAAAATGCTGGAAGGCGCGCTGCTGTGGCTGGCGGGGGAAGTGGAGGCCGACGCCTCGCCGCGATCCACCAGCCAGAGCCCGGCGCCGGTAATTGCCGGCGTGGCTACGCCAACCGGTACCGCGGAAAGTTTCGCTCCCGGTTCCCTGATCGCCATCTATGGGTCGAACCTGACCAGCGGTACCGTGATTGCGGCGCCGGGCGCGCCGCTGCCCATAAAACTTGCAGGCACCCGAGCTGAGGTGAATGGCCGTCCACTTGATCTGCTCTACGTGTCTCCCAATCAGGTGAACGCGCGGCTGCCCGCCTCCATTGCTGCCGGGATGGCTTTGCTGCGTCTCACGGCGGTGAACCGGACCAGTCAGGAGTTCCCGCTTCTGATTGCCGCAAGCTCTCCCTAGCAGTCCCGTTGCGAAAATTTCACATTATCGACCGCCCCTCCCGATAAGGGACTTGGGCCATATGATCGAATGGAAGCGTTACGTTCCGGGCTGGAAGGGCGGGCCGCGAGCCGAAGCCGCCAGGCATGGCGAGGCGCCCGCCATCGCCGATCCGCGCGATTTGCTCACGCTGCTCGAAGCAGCGCTGCGCAGCTATGCAGCGACACTTGAGAGTCTGGCCGCGCACGGGCCCGATACCCCAAAATCGCTCAAGGATGACTACGGCCACCATTTCCGCAAGATCCGCGACGAACTGGTGCACAGTGCTCCGAATGAGCGTCTGCTGGAGGATACCCACAAGCGTGCCGACGCGCAACTGCGTGGCTACGGAAAGGCGCTCGAGAAGCACGTACGGCAGCACGAAAAGGACGCAAAGGAAGTGATGACGCTGGTGGCTTCGATAGCCGAATCCATCGCCTCGCAGGAGAAGCAGTATAACGTACGGTTCAAAGGGATCGCCAAGAAACTCCGCCTGCTCACCACCGCTCACGACATCGGCGAGATCCGCCGGCGCCTGGCCGAAGAAGTGGGCCAGTTGGAGAAATACGCCGAGGACATGACGCGTGACACGCGCGTGGCCCTTGACCGTGTCAACACCGACCTGCTGGCCATCTGCGCGCGCCACAATCCTTCGCCGTGGCTTGACCGCGAGGCCGATCCTCTAACCCGGCTGCCGGGCAGACCCGAGGCGTTGGATGTGATGGAGAATCGCCAACGAATGCAGGCCACGTTCTGTATCGCCCGTTTTTCGATCGCCAGGTATGCCCGGCTGAGCGAACAGTACCGCGGCGCAGCGCCCGCCGCCCTGGTGGCAGAGTTTGCCTCGCGATTGCGCGCGGCCATCCCTGAGGCGGTGGTATGCCGCTGGAGTGAGTCGGAATTTGTCGCCATCGCCGACTGCCGTCTTCCCGAACTTGCCTCGCGTGTTTCGGAAGTGGAAGCCGTCCTGACTGGTGAATACGCCGTGGCCGGGCTTGGGCGTCCGATCGCGGTGGAATGTCTTTCGGGAGCGATTCAGCCCTTCCGCGGCGAAACGGTTGAGCAGATGATGGCGCGGCTTGAGGAGACCAGGTCATGTTGCGTGGAGTAATCGTTTCACCAAACCGGCAGTTGCGCGAAGGCCTGGAGCGGCGCGTCGCCGAATCGGGCAAGGTCGTTGTCCTCAAGTCATGCGAGCATTACCCGCGCCTGGAGGAATTGGAGGGGCTCGAGCGGGCGCATTCACCACAAGTGATCTTCTTCGATGTGGCGACGATGCCCGAGAAGGTGGCGCTGATCGCCGAGTTGAACCGCCAGATTCCATACGCGCAGGTGGTGGCAATCCACCACCAGGCCGAGCCGTCGCTGCTCCTCAAACTGATGCAGGCCGGGGTGCGGGATCTGCTCACGCCGCCATTCCCGGCCGGGGCGTTTGAGGAAACCGTGGCGAGGATCGAGCAGACGGTGCGCGAGGCGCCCGTGCACCGCGACTCCACTGACCTGGTGTTTGCCTTCCTGCCGGCGAAATCGGGGGCGGGCGGGTCGATTCTGGCGGCGAACGTGGCCCACGCGCTCTCCCGCTCACTTCCCGGAAAGGTTCTGCTGGCCGACTTCGACATGAACGAAGGGCTGTCACGTTTTCTCATGAAGCTGACCGGGCCGTTTTCGGCCCGCGATGCGCTGGAACGCGCCAGTTCACTCGATGACGGCGTATGGGCGGATCTGATTTCCACCTCGGGCGCCCTGCACGTGCTGCCTTCGGGCCCGATTCAACGCTCCTTCCATTTTTCTGAAGGCGCTGTTCGCCGGCTGGTGGAGTATGCCTGCCGCCGCTATCAGGCCGTTTGTGTCGATCTTTCAGGCGCCTTCGAGCCGTTCACCATTGAGCTGTTGCAGGAGTGCAAGCGGATTCTGCTGGTGGTGCAGCCCGACCTTCCGACGGTCTACCTGGCGCGGGAAAAAGTAAACTTCCTCAGAAGCCTCGATCTGGAAGACCGCGTCAGCGTCGTCCTCAACCGCTGGCATCGCGAGGCGTGCCTGACCATTGCCGACATTGAGAGCGCGCTCGGCCTGCCGATTGCGGACACAGTGGCCGACAGCCCGTCAGTGGTTTATCGCGCCATGCTCAGCGGCTCGCCTGTCGATTCGGCCTCTGACCTGGGCCGCGAACTGGCGGGGATGGCCGTGCGTCTGGCCGAGGCCCGTGGCGAAAAGCGCGACGCCACGCCCAAGCGCCGCATGGTGGAGTATTTCTCCGTGCTGCCGGCGCGCTATTCACTTTTCCGCTGATTTCGCCCACTCGAGGTTGACCACGGCGTGTTTGATCGCCTCGCGCGGTTCACCCTTGGGCAGGTGATTCATCGAGTAGGTGTAGCTGATGTGCAGCAGACCGTCCCGCGACTGAATGATCGATGGATAGTGGAACGAGCCGCGCGGCTCGTTCTTTTCATCGCGCTCCAGCGCCCGTTTCCATTTCCACGTCCGCCCCTCGTCTTCCGATAGCCACAACGCCAGCGAATAGCGTCCCTTCTCCAGATCGTTATTCACCAGCGCCCATGTTCCGTCTTTCAGCACGATCACCTCGGAGCCTGAGCCGGGGTTCGGTATCCCGCTGTCGATGACCGGCGTCCATGTCAGCCCGTCATCCTTTGACTCGCTTATGTGAAGCTGCTTGGGCGGCGGCCCGTTGTCGCGCATGTAGGCGATCAGCGTGCCGTCCTTGCGGCGCGCGATGGAGGGCTGAATGTTGCCTCCGCCCACCAGCGGCTCACTGGTGGTCCAGGTGCGCCCGCCATCGTCGGTAATCCCGATCAGCGAGAACGAATAGCCGTCGGAGTAGAGCGGAAGCAGGATGCGGCCCGAGGGCAGCTCCAGCGCGTGAGCCCGCGTCATCCAGCCCATGCGCGAGAAATACTTGTCGGCGGCGTGTTCGATGGTGCGCTTGCCCCAGCGCGCAATGGCGCTATCGCTGGGTTCGTTCCCCACTCGGCGCCCCACCGCTTCGCGCACTTTCTGCTCGAAATTCCTCGGGATCACCAGCAGCGGTTCGCTCACCTGCCACTTGGGCGGGCCGGCGCCGGCATAGTCGGTGGAGACCATGTAGCGTGTGAGCGCCGTGTGCCACTCATTGGCGATGATCACCTGCCAGAACAGCCACAGGCGCTTGCGGCTATCGACAAACAGCATCGGGTTGGTGTCGGGAAACGCGGGAGTGTCGGCGAGGACGAAAGGCTGGCTCCACTGTTTTGAGCCTTTGCGCAGGCGAGCGCCCATGACGGCGACATCGTCGGCCGTACGCTCGCCGGAGCCACGGTACCAGCAAACCAGCAGGTCGCCATTGGACAGTTCGACGATGGCGGAGGCGTGATTGTGGCGCGGGTGAAGGGGGAAGATCAGGTCGCCTTCATGATAAGGACCGGCGGCGAAAAGGCTGATAGCGGCAAAAAGTATGGCGGATGGAAACATGGGCACCGGACGCCATCATAGCCCAAGTTGTCACCTCTGGCAGCAAAGTTGCATCCCCAGCAGGTGAGAGGTGAAGCCAATGGCCCGTGTGGTAGTGCTGGGCGCAGGGATTTCAGGCCATACAGCGGCGGCGTTTGCCAGAAAGTGGCTGGCCAAGCGCGACGACGTGGTGGTGATTTCGCCGTTGTCCCATTACAACTGGATCCCGTCCAATATCTGGGTCGGCGTTGGCCTGCTCCGCAAGGAGCAGGTAATGGTCCCGCTGGCGCCGATTTACAGCCGGGCTGGCATCGACTTCAAGCAGGCCAGGGCCGTGGCGCTCTACCCCGACGAACGGGAGGTGGAGATCGAGTGGACCTCTGATGCCGCCGCGGGCCGGCGTGAGCGCATCCGCTACGACTTTCTGATCAATGCCACAGGCCCGAAGTTGAACTTCGGCGCCACCGAAGGGCTGGGCCCGGACAGACACAGCCTCTCGGTCTGCACCGCCGAACATGCCGAGCAGACCGCGCGGGTCTTCCTCGAGGAAGTGGAACGGATGAAGCGCGGCGAGCGTAGGCGATTCCTGATCGGCGTAGGCCACGGCAGTTGCACTTGCGAGGGAGCGGCGTTTGAGTACGTGGTGAACCTGGAGTTCGAACTGCGCGCCCACGGTGTGCGCGACAAGGCCGATATTCTGTTTCTGACCAACGAGTATGAATTGGGAGATTTCGGCGTGGACGGGATGCACATCCGGCAGGGCGGTTTTATCACGCCTGGCAAAATCTTCGCCGAGTCTCTGTTCGCCGAGCGCGGCATACAGGCGGTGACACGCGCGCATGTGCGTGGCCTCGAAGCCGGCCTCGCCACCATCGAGACTCTCGATGGCGGGGTACGCGATATCGGCTTCGACATGGCGATGCTGCTGCCACCGTTTACAGGCGTGGGGCTGAAGGCATTCGACGCCTCCGGGCAGGAGATCACCTCCAAAGTGTTCGCGCCCAGCGGCTTCATGAAAGTGGACGCCGATTACGAGAAGAAGCCCTATGAGCAATGGCGTGCGCGGGATTGGCCGCGTCACTACCAGAGTCCCGTGTATTCGAACCTCTTTGCGGCGGGCATTGCCTTTGCGCCGCCTCATCCCATCTCGCGCCTGCGCACCAATGCCGGCGGCCTGATGATTTCACCGGCGCCCCCGCGCACAGGGATGCCTTCCGCCACCATCGGAAAGGCCGTGGCGCGCAGCATTGTGGATATGCTTCATGGAAGCGCCACGCCCACCCGCACGGCGTCGATGGCGGAAATGGGCGCGGCCTGCGTAGCCTCGGCCGGCGCAAATCCCTTTACCGGGACCGCGGCAGCGATCACCGTGTTTCCAATCGTACCGGACTTTGAGCGCTACCCCAGCTACGGCCGCGACCTGGATTTCACCTTCGGCGAGATCGGACTGGCCGGACATTGGATCAAGATCCTGCTGCACCACATGTTCCTGTACAAGGCAAGGCTGAGACCCGGGTGGTCTCTCATTCCGGAGTAACACTATGAATTCCGCATACCAGCCGCATTCCGACGCCTGGCTTTCGGCCACCAAGCCGACCAAGGGAACGCTGTTTCTGAGAACTTTCCTGCCGTATCAGATCTGGCGCTTTATCCGTATCAATCTGAAGATGCTGCGCCTGATTGCGCGAGGCCATTAAATTCCCGGCGACTTTCCGGCCCGCCGCGCATCCGATAAGTTTGAGGAAGACGATGCGGTACCTTGTTGCTTTCATCTTGGCCGCCTTGGCGTTACCGCTGTTTGCAACCGGTAATACGCCGGCCGGGTTCGATCACTTCTACAATCTGGAGTACGACGAGGCGATTGCCAGCTTCCGGCAGGAAATCGCGCGGCGCCCGTCGGACCCGGCCGCCTACAACCACCTGGGTCAGGCGATTCTGTACCGCGCGTTGTACCGGTCCGGGATGCTGGAAGAGTCCCTGATCTCCGGCGAAGATCCGCTGCTAAGCGTGATCGGCCAGCCGAAACTGGCGCTGAGCGAACAGGACGAGCGTGAATTCATCGATGCGATGCAGACAGCCATTCGCCTGGCGAAAGGCCGGCTGCAGTCCGACCCTGCCGATAAGGACGCATTGTTCCTGCTGGGCGCGGCTCATGGGGTGCGCGCCAACTATAAGTTTCTGGTGCGCAAGGCGTGGCTTTCGGCACTGCGGGACACCACAGCCGGATTGCGGCTGCATAAGCGGGTGTTGGAGTTGGACCCGTCTCACGTGGATGCAAAGCTGCTTCAGGGTGTCCATGATTACGTGGTGGCGGCGCTGCCCAAAGGATTGCGCATTCTGGGCGCCGTCGCCGGGATTCACGGCGACAAGGAGCGCGGATTGCGCATCATCGGCGAGGTGGCCTCGCGCGGAGTGAACAATCGCACCGATGCGCGCATCCTGCTGGCGACGCTCTACCGCCACGAGAAACGGCCGAAGCAGGCGGCGGAGTTGTTGGATTCCCTTCACGCAAGTTATCCCCGCAATCATCTGCTGCTTCTGGCCGGGATTACCACCCATCTGGATGAGGGCGATACCGCGCGCGGCCGGCGCCTGCTGCCCGTCCTGGCGAGCCTTTGGAAGCAGGCCGATCCGGCCGGCGCGGCCGCGAAGCTGTCCTTCACCGAAGGGTTGATTGAGATGCGCTCCGGCGAATTCGATCTCGCCCTGGCGGCGTTCGCCAAAGCCGGTGGAGTGCGGTCTCTGGTCTACACTGGGCACATCTACGATATGAGAGGGGATCGCCGGTCAGCGGTGCGGGCCTACAAGGCCGCCATCACCCTGGCGCCAAAGACACGCTGCGGACGCCGTTCAGAGCAATATCTGTCCAGGCCGTACCGCGCAGAAGAAGGAGACTAAGTGATGACTAAAGAAGAAATGATACAGGCGCTGAATGCCGACATCGCCGATGAGTTTGCCAGCGCGATTCAGTATATCAATCACGCCTCGCTAATTACAGGCGCCCGGTTCGGGTCGATTCAGAAGGAGTTGCTGGTACACGCCACCGAAGAAATGCAGCATGCCACCACGCTTGCCGATCAGGTGGCGTTCCTGGGCGGCAAGCCCACCACCACCATTGGCCCCATCGAAACCTCCGACGACGCCGAGGAGATGCTACGCCAGGATCTGGCCGGAGAACGGGGCGCCGTGGTCCGCTACAAACAGCGGATCCGCTCGGCGATGGAGATGGGTGAGTACGGCCTGGCGCGCATCCTGCAGGATGTGCTGGTGATGGAAGAGGAGCACGTCAAGGATCTGGAGACGGCGCTAGGGCTGTAACAGGGGATCGGCGGCGGTGCGAAGTTGCGCCGCCGCCCACTCCGGCGTCAGATCGCGCTGCGGCGTTGCCAGCATCTCATAGCCGACCATGAACTTCCGCACCGTCGCCGAGCGCAGCAGCGGCGGGTAGTAGTGCGCGTGGAAGTGCCAGCCCGGATCCTCGCCTTCATCTGCCGGCGCCGGATGAAATCCCATGGTGTAGGGGAACGGGCAGCCGAACAGGTTGTCGTATCCGGCCGTGATGCGATGTAGAATCTGCGCCAGATCGTCGCGTTCGGCCGAAGCAAGATCGCCAAATCCGCTGAAGTGCCGCGTGCTCACCAGCAGCATTTCGAACGGCCATACCGCCCAGAACGGAACCACGGTGGCGAAGCTGCGATTGCGATGCACCACGCGCTCTCCGTCTGCCAGTTCCGCCGCCAGATATTCGCAAAGCAGGCACCCCTGGCGCCAGTTCGCCTGCCGCACCCGTTCTTTTTCCACTTCGTTTGGAATGCTGGCGCCGGCCCAAATCTGGCAGTGCGGATGTGGATTGCTTGAGCCCATCATGGCTCCCCGATTTTCGAAGACCTGCACGTAGCGCACCCAGTCCAGAGCGCCGAGTTCCAGCGACTGGTCCACCCAGGTGTCCACCACCGGCCGGATCTGTTCGGGCGTCATGCGCGCCAACGTCAGGTCATGCCGCGGGGAAAAGCAGACCACGCGGCACAGCCCGCGTTCCACTTCAGCGACAAACAGTCCGTTGCGATTGAGGGCGGCAGGCTCAGAATCCGGCAGCAGCGCGGCAAAGTCATTGTCGAAAACGAAGGTGGTCCGGTAGGCGGGATTGAATTGGCCGCCGGCCCGTTCATTGCCCGGGCAGAGGTAGCAGGACGGATCGTAGTCCAACTCCGCCGGTGCGCTGGTTCCCTCGGTTTGTCCCTGCCACGGCCGCCGCGTGCGATGAGGCGAGACCAGTACCCAGTCCCCGGTCAAAGGGTTGAGCCGGCGATGGGGGCGTTCGAGAAAACGAGTGAGATCCACTGTGGTTCAGTTTGCCATGAAGTTGCGTTGTCGCGATGATATTGCTGATTCCGGTGGGACCTGCCTACAATGGTGCGGGGGAAATTCGTGGAACTCGTCAGAGTCCTTTCGGACTTACACAATATTTACCGGGCGGGCAACCTGCGGATTCTGGTTGGAGCCGGTGTATCAAAGGATTCCGGTTTTCCGGACTGGGATGCCCTCAATCAAACGCTTCTGAAGGACTATCTGGCAGAGAGTGTTCAGTCCCCCGGTCAGGGGCGATCAGCGCGGCGGGCGATCTGGTGGAGTATATCCGGAGAGATGTCTACGATCGCCTCGGCCGGGACGCCGTTGCAGAACTCGTGTATCGCTCCTCGACTGCCGGCGAATTTCGGCGTCGTCTTTCCGCAGCCCTGTACGGCGGAAGGCGCATTGATCAGCTTTACGTCAGCGACCTGCAACGCCAGATTGCCGCCCTCGCGATCGACCCTTCCCGTTTTGATGGCGACAAATTCCTATGGCATAAAGACGGCCCCGGAGTGTCGAGTATTTACACAACCAACTTCGAGCCCTTGCTGGAGTTGGGATTGGCCATTGCGGAGGCCGAAGGCACCGGGAGGTCCTCCCATCTCGCCCGCTTCCGCTACTTCCGGCAGCCGCGTGGAGCGGCGGACGCGGACACGAACGGGAACGAACCGCAGATCCGGCACCTCCATGGATGGGTGGATCCTGACGGAGACGCAAGCGGAACGCTGGTTTACGCAGAGTCTCACTATATTAGTCTCCAGCGCTCTCCCGCGGCGCGTCCGAATCGGCAAACCGAGGAAATCCTGACGGCTCGCGGAGCGACGATCGTGCTGGGCATGAGCCTTACGGATCCCAACCTGCGGCGCCTTCTGTACTCGGTCGCCGACGACTCATTGGGGGAGAGTAGTGCTTCAACCTATGTCTTCCTACGGCAGGAGGAACCGGAAATCGGACCGGCATACGTTGCGAGGTTCTGGGATCTGCTTAAGGTCGGCGTCATCCCGGTCACCGCGTGGGCGGAAATCCCGAATTTCCTGCGCCAGATTCAGTGGAGGCCTCCCGTCATCGACAGCGTGCCCGGTTGGCTCACCGAATCGCTGCGGATCACCGGCTTGACATGGAACGACATCGATCGTGGAACCTGGGCGGATTACTTCGGCGGCTTGCTTCAGGCCCTGCATAAGCAGTTGTCTTTGTTGTTCCTTACGGCGCCGCGCGAGCAGATTAGCTTGGCGCTTTTCGCGCCCGTGAGTGGCGATAGCGGCGCGGTGGCAACGATCTCTCAGGTCGGACTGGTGGGCCTGAACGGTGAACTGGACTGGACTCCCACGAACGCCAGGGACAGAACGCTCGATATTCGCCATGGCGCAGTACAGGGCCTTGCCGGACTCGCTTTCGTCGAAGGGACGATTCGCGAAGCCATTGACGGCCAGGGAAAAGGGCTCGACCTCGGTTTCACTCCAGAAATGAGACGGGATTTTGACGGGGGCGACTACAGGGCGTGGAGATCACTGCTTGCGATTCCGATCCTTGGCGGGCCGTTCTGGGTTCCACTTGGCGTGATCTGTTTGCACTCAACGTCTGCAGATCCTTTTTGGAAGAGACTGGAACGAAGACGGCCGAAACACTTCGGGGATTTTCGGCAAGCGGTTCTGAAGGCGGGCAGCCGACTACTCCGGCGCTCTCAGCGCTCGGACTGAGCCTGCTGGCGTTCCCGCTTCTTGGTGAGAACGTGGTCAAACGCCTGTTCGATGCGAAATTCCGCTTCGCGGTCGTAGCGAAAGACCGGGGGCAATTCAACAATGCCTTCCCTTTCGCGGATCGCCCGATTGGGGTCCCGGCGAGCGAGAAGATGCCTTCTGGTTTGCCTCGTCACAAATCGAGGATAACAGGATTGTAGCCCACAGACAACGGGAAAAACAGGGAAAACACCGGATTCACGGAATACATGGTATGATTTATGAAGATTTCATGTATTCTCAGCGGCTCGTCACACTCACCGAGTTGCAGGCCTCAAGCGGCGAGCCGTCTCTGAAGGCATTGCGCTCGCGAGCGACGGCCGGGATTCTGCGGTACATCCGATCTCAAGGCAGTGTTCAACTATTCGATCACGACCTCTCGATAATTCGCTGCCAGGCGGCTCGGGCCTGCAAGGTTCCTGGTATCACGTGGACAAGGATCGAGTTTGCAGTTCGCCGGGTCGACCAGGAACTGGATCGGCTGATCGTCGAGAAACTCAATTCCGGAGTTTCCTTCGCGGAAACCAAGGAAGCGGCCAAAGAGCTCCTGCGCACGGCGCTTCGGTATTAACGATATTTTCTCTGCTATACTGCGGAACGTACCCCAGGAACCGTCTATGGCAGTGCTCCTTTTCCTCCTAACCGTTCCCTTCGCCTTCTCCCAGTCTCGTGTTCATTGCGGATTTGAAGCCAATCCCGATGAGTACCTT
>JANRLE010000385.1:0-2486 GCA_033762895.1 Bryobacteraceae bacterium
TTTGAGATTGTCGTAGAGGATCACGCGCGGTTGCCCGCTGAACGAGTCAAAGCCGCGCACATGGCCGCGCAAAAAGTTCTCCATCGTCTGATCGAGAAAGAACTCCAAGTAGAGGGCGCGGGAATAGGAGAGCGTCATCACAAAGCAGGACAAGGTGCGCTGGGCTCGGCCCACCGTCACGGAGCCGAAGTGCGCCCAGTCAACCTGGGCTTGTTCGCCTGGGAAGGTTTGCAGTTGGAGGAAGGGCTCGTGTGGGCGAGGCCGGAGGCGAGCGACCGCACGACGCAGATGGCTGGCACTGCCGGTGTAGCCGCGATCGCGGATCATGGCGTAGACCCGTGTGGCGCGGAGCCGGGGATGCTGCTCCAGGATCTGCTGGATGAAGCCGAGATACGGATCGACGATCGAGGCGCGCAACGGCGGCACGCTGCGGAAACGGTCGCTCTCGATCGCGTTGCGCACCGCGTCAGGATGGACACCCAACTCGGCGCTGATCGTGCCGATCTTCCAATGCTCGGCAAAGAAATAGTGGCGGATCTGGGCCCGCACTTCCGGATTGATCATGAAGCTACTCACCTTCGCGGAGGAATGCGTGGAAAGGGATTGACGAAACGCAGCACGCGGCCACAGATCCGGCAGCTTGGTGAAGACCAAACCGGCACGCTGCTCCGGAGTGGGGTGGTGAGGATCGCCCGAGCCTGTCCACGAGTCAATGGTGCCGGGGCGACGATCAAAAGGGAACCTTGATCCGTCACGTCCGCCGCCGCGGACTGGCGGCGTTGCCGGTACTCGCGTTGGCGGTCACGATGATCGAGCCGGCCTTCCTCGCTCCGTTGATGGCGACTGTTGGCACGGCGCCGCTGGCTGCGACGATTACGCTCACGGCAGGTTGCGCTGCAATAACGGTGCCCGCGGTCGCAGTGGGCGCAGATGAAGAAGATGGCCTGGCAATCCGGGGCGACACACGCCCGCTGTCGCAGTGCTGCTTCGCCGTGAACCGCCGCCATCGTGGTCGCAGGCGGGGGATGGACAACGGCAGCTGGATTATGTCAGGTTGGAACAGTTCTGTTGCGGTACACCTGAAGCAAGGTCTGCCGAACCAGGAACCCTGCCGCGCCAACGGCGGGGTTCCTTCCCGCCTCCTGACACGATACTCTCCACGCGGATTGATGATCGGACTGATGATTGGCGCCTTCGGCGCCGATGATGTTGCCGCCTTCGGCGAGAAGATCAGAAAACTACGTTTTCAGATGATCGCCGACAGTTGAGAAAGCCCGTGTCAATAGTTGAGTGTAAAATCACCGCCGACTCCAGCAGCCGGGTTTAAGATTGCAGTTACCTGAGCGGAGGGTACGGCAATGCGGGGACGCAACCGGAGCGCCGGCTCAGGTGTGGGAATCTCGGGGAGTGGCGTAATGCCGCTCCTCGGGCCCGAGATTTCTCACCCGAAGGCGTTAAATCCCGGGAGCGCGCGGGCAGCGCCCTCGCACCAGAAAATACCTCCTTTCCTTATTGACCAGCCGCCATGGGCACGATCTTCCTGGCAGACTCCTCGGCCAAAGCCTCGTCAAAGCTGAGATAGGCTTTTTCGTCGGTCAGCCGATCTTCGTTCTTCTCCACCAGTTGCATGCCGATCATGCGGATGCAGGCGTTGGCATGGGGAAAGATGCCCACCACGCGGGTGCGCCGGCGAAGTTCGAGATTCAGCCGTTCCAGCGGATTGGTCGAACTGATCCGTGTGCGATGAGCCTGTGGATAATGCAGGTAGCTCAGAGCATCATCAATGCCGGCCTCGAAGATCTCCATCGCCTTGGCAAAACGGGATTGAAACTGGCGCACCAGATCGGCCGCCTTCTGTTTGGCGCTGTTTTCATCGCGCTGCACGAACACCGCCTTCATCGCTTCGCTCACTTCCGCCTGGCTGCGCTTGGGAACCTGCGCCAGCACGTTGCGGTAAAAGTGCACTTTGCAGCGCTGCCATTCTGCTTTCAGCACCTTGCGGATCGCATTCTTCAAGCCCGCGTGTGCGTCGCTGATCACCAGCTTGACTCCGTGCATTCCGCGCTCTTTCAGGCTTTTGAAAAACTCCGACCAGCCTTCTTCCGATTCCGCCGCGATCACGTCGAAACCCAGAACCTCGCGCCGGCCTTGCGGATTCACACCCACCGCGATTACCACCGCCATCGATTCCACCCGCTCATCCACACGCACCTTTTCATACAGTGCGTCTACCCAGACGTAGCGCATCTGCCCCAGCGGCCCCTCCCGGAACTTACGTACCTTCTCATCCAGCGCCGCGCACAACTGGCTCACCTGGCCCGCCGATATTCCGGCCACGCCCAGTTCTTCCAGTACCGATTCGATCTTCCGGGTCGATACCCCTTTCACGACCGCTTCCTGGATCACGCTGATCAACGCCTGTTCACTGCGCTTGCGATGTTCGATGAAGCTGGGCACGTAGCCGCCCTCGCGCACTTTCGGCACCT
>JANRLE010000386.1:0-17806 GCA_033762895.1 Bryobacteraceae bacterium
CCGGGATAGGGCTTGTCGAGCCCCAGCGCCAGCGTGACAGCGGCGAGATACACCACGCACCACACCAACCAGAGGATCTTTGCCCGGCGCTGGTTCACCCCTTTGCCACCTCTCTGGGCGAGATGCGATGCGATTGGGCAAGGCGGCGAAAATCGGCGGCGCTGATTTTGGCGCTGCAGAGGATTTTTCTCCGCTGCCGCCACAATCGCGGCAACCGGATCAGGGCCGCAAAATGCGCCCGTAGCACAAACCACCCGAGCGTAAGCGAAGAATTGCCTTCCCTGCGGAATCCAGCGGCCGCGCCATGATCGAGCGTGGCGTGCCAAAAGTATCGTGCAATTGCGGCAGCCGGTGCGCCGGCCAGCATGCGCAAGGGAAAGTTCCGCACCAGCAGGCAGAGCCGGTTGCGCTCCACAAGGTATGCCTTCAGCGGCGACACGCGGCCCGCCGAGGCTGAGTAGTGGTGGTGCACCACGGCGGTGGGTGTATAGATGCAGCGCCACCCGGCCCACTGCGCGCGCAGTCCCAGATCCGTGTCTTCGCAGTAGAGGAAAAAATCGTCTTCGAAGCCGCCGGTTTCCTCCAACATCGCGCGGCGGTACATCGCGGCCGAACCGCTGGGGCAGAGCACCTCCTCTTCGTGGGAGAAAGCCGATGAGGGGGCGCCGCGGCCCCGCTGTTTGCTGCTGCCGTCGGCGCATAGCAGCATGCCGGCCGAGTCAATGACGCCGCTGCCCTTGAGCATCACGCGGCAGGCGCACATGCCGGCCGTCGGGTGGCGATCCATGGTGGCGACCATCGCCTGCAGCCAGTCCGGATCGGCTACCGCGTCATCATTCAGCACGGCGACGTAGGCGGACGCGGTCTGGCGGATGGCCTGGTTGATGGCCGCGCCATAGCCGGCATTGTGAGGATTTTCGATTAGCCGCGTGTTCGACGGCAGGGCAGCGATACGCCGCACCAGCGCTTGTCCGCTGTTGTCGATGACGATGATTTCGAAATCCCGGAATCGCTGGGCGGTGAGTGACTGGAGGCATTCCGACAGCAACTCACCGGCATTGAGAGTCGGGATTGCGACGGACACCCGCGGCGTGTTCACAGCCCGGCCTGCCTGCGGTAGGCCTCCGGGATGGTCGACGGATTGCCCTGGCGGAGCGAATGCCAGTTGGGGGACATGATCTCAACGCCCGCCTTGTTGAATTCGTCCTGGATGTTCTGGTGCAGAAGGGAGTAGATATCGTCGAGGCGGTTGGCCTGGCGGGTGAAAGCGTTGATCTCGTAGCTGACGTGAAAGTCATTGAGGCTGGTCTGGAAGACGAAGGGCTTCGGATCGGCCAGAATGCCGTCGGTAGCCAGGGCCGCGCCGATGAGCAATTCGTGGACCCGCCGCCAGGGCGCGTCGTAACCGATGGTGACAGTAGTGTTGAGGATCACGCCAGGCCCGGCGGCTTCGCTGCTGTAGTTGCGGATGTGCGCGGCCAGCACCGTGCTGTTGGGCACCGTGACTTCGACGTTCTTGATGGTGCGCACGCGCGTGACCAGCAGATTCTTCGACACGACGTCGCCGTAGGTTTCCGCGATGCGGACACGGTCACCGGCGCGGTAGGGCCGCATGTAGATCAGGATGATGCCGGCCACGATGTTGCTGATGGCCGAACTGGAGCCCAGCGACACCAGCACGCCGATGAAGATGGAGACGCCGCGCAAGGCCGGTGAGTCGCCGCCGGGGAGATAGGGGAACGCCGCTACCAGCGCCACCATCACGATGAGAAAGGCGAGAAGGTCGAACGTGGGACTGGCCCACTCCGGATAGAAGCCCGTGATGCGGATGAGGCCGGTTTCCACGCCTTTGGCCAAAGCGTGGAGCAGCCGGATGACGCCGTAGGTTACGGTGCTGATCACAACCAGCACGGCGAGATTCGGCAAATATCCGGCGATGCCGCCAAGCACGGAAGCCGCCGCGTGGCCCAGCAGGTCGAACAGAGTGGTGGTGATGTGGCGCGTGGAGGCAAACAGGCTCAGGGAAAACGTCAGCGCCGTGGATGCGCCAAGCAGCGCGATCAGCAGGCCGGTGGCGCGCAGCAGAATCAGCGCCGTCCACAGGAACTGGCGGCCGATCAGGGCGTGCAGGCCGCGCCAGTGATTGCGGTCGAGGATTCTCTGATAAAGGCAGCGGACACGGAAGGAAGCCTGCAGATAGAGGCGATGCAGCAGCAGCAGAAAAGCCAGGAACGCCGCCCAGGCCACCACCAGAAGGCCGATCCGGCGAGTGATTTCCCAGAGATCGGTGGGTAGCGTGCTCATCCCTAACGAGCATACAGCGGGGCGATGGACACCAGCGCGAGGCCTACCACGAACAGGGCCAGCGCCACGGCGATCAGTCCCTTGGCCTTGCCGGATGCGCCGGCGAATTCCTTCCACACCAGCAATCCCCAAAGCGCGCTGATCAGCGTTGCGCCCTGGCCCAGCGCGTAACTGATGGCCGGGCCCAACTGCACACTTTGCGGCGCGCTGGCGGCGGTGAAGTTCGCGATCGCACCGGCGCACCAGATGACGCCGCCGGCGATTCCCAGCAGGTGTTGGCTGCCCCTGCCGCGAAAGTAGGCGCTGAAGCTGACCGGTTCGCCCTGTACCGGCAGATTCATGAAGTAGAAATTGAAGATGAACGTGGAAACGAAGACGCCGATCGCGAAGAAGAACGCCACCGAGTACGGGCCAAGGCCGACCTCTGTCTGCTTGGAGAGAAGAACAATGGGATAGAAGGAGCCCATCAGCAGACCGCTGATCAGGCTGATGGCGATGCCCTTTCCGGTGGATGACTGCTTCTTTTTGAGAGTGGCGGGCTGGGCAGCGGAGTGTTCGGCATAGGCCATGGCGTCCACGATGATGGCCACCAGTACGATCGCCACTCCGCCGAACAACAGGTACTTATTGCCCTGCGGATTGAGAATGTAGTTGAGCACCACGCCAACCACCAGCGCCAGGCCGATGCCGATCGGGAACGCCACGGCGAGTCCGGCGATGGTGATGGCCGCTACCAGCAGCATATTGGCGAGATTGAAAATTACGCCGGCCAGGACGGCGAAAAAGATCTGGCGCTTGCCGGTGATGCTGACGTTGTCCAGGAACGAGAGTTCGGTGCCCATCATCCCGAAGGTGAACGCCGCGATGACGGCGGCCAGCAGGACGCCGAAAGCGTAGTCGTAGTAGAACAGCTCAAATCGCCACTTGGGCCCCGCCAGTTTCGTGGTGTTCGCCCACGAGCCCCAGCAGAGCATCGACAGGATAGACAAAGCGAGAGCCGCCGCGTATGTTTCGGGCAGAATCATAAAAGTGAATGCCTGAGGTTACAATGGGTGCATTGCCGCGGTCAAGGGCCGCCGCACGAATTCACAAGAACATACGTTACAAAGATAGCGGAGATTCCCATGGAAATGCGACGTCGCGACCTGATTTTCTTTCCCGCGGCTGGAGTTGCCGCACGGGCTATGGCCGCCGAAGCGGATTATCCGCGTTCGGTTCCTGCCTACGAGGAGCCGCTGTTCCAGCTTCACACTCAGTTCAAGGCCCCGGTGAAGATCGCCGCCGTGGAATACCTGCGCAATGGGAAGAACACGTTCGTCCGGGTGGTTTCGGCCGATGGTGTGAAGGGCGTGGTGCGGACCAAGGACGTCGACGATTTTGTGCCGATCCTGCTGCGCCGCGTCGCGCCCGCCTTCGTCGGCCGGGACGCCCGCGACCTCGAACGCATCGTGGACGACGTCTACATCAAACACTACAAACTGGCCGGACAGCCTTTCTGGTCGCCGGTAGCGGCGGTGGAACATGCCGTGTGGGATCTGCTGGGCCGCACCGCGAACAAACCGGTGGCTTCGCTGTTGGGCGGCATCGTGCGCAGGCAGATTCCCGTGTATCTTTCCGGGTCAGGCCGTGAGACCACCGCCGAACAGGAAGTGGATGTCTACGTCCGCGGCATTGCGGAAACGGGCGCCAAGGCAGTGAAGTTCAAGATCGGCGGACGGATGAGCCGCAACGCCGATGCCTATCCCGGGCGTACGAAGACCATGGTGCATCTTGCCCGCAAGCTGATGGGCGCCGATGTGGTGCTCTATGCCGATGCCAACGGATCCTATGATTCGCGCGTGGGAATCGAGGTCGGAAAAATGCTGCAGGATCTGGGATTCCGGTTTTTCGAAGAGCCCTGCCCGTGGGAGGAAGTGAGCGAAACCAGGCGCGTGGCCCAGGCCCTGCAACTGTCGGTGGCCGGCGGCGAGCAGGATTCTTCGCTGTGGAAATTTCAGGACATGATCGAGCGCCGTGTGATCGATATCGTGCAACCGGATCTTAACTACTGCGGCGGAATCATCCGCGCCTGCCGCGTGGCGCGCATGGCGCGCAAGGCGAACATGACCGTGGTGCCGCACAACACGCAGACCGACGCGGCGGCGTGCAAGATGATCCAGTTCGCGGCGGCCACGCCCAATATCGGCCCTCACATGGAGTTCCCTCATCGTGGCGGTGAAACCTACGCGGCCTGGTATACGCCGCATTTCAAAATCCGCAACGGCAAGGTGGATCTGCCGGAAGGGCCGGGCATGGGCGTCGAGTTCGATGAAAGCTTCCTACACAAAGCCGAGCGCGTTACGGCATAAGAACGGCGGCCTTTTCGCGGAAGTAGGCGATGGTCTCGCGAATGCCTTCTTCGAGCGGCACCTTCGGCTCCCAACCGAGCACGGCTCTGGCCTTCGAGATGTCCGGGCGCCGGCGCTTGGGATCATCCTGCGGCAGGGGTTGGAAATTCAGCGCAAGGCCGGGATTTACGGCGTCCCGGATGTGTTCGGCGAACTCCAGGATCGTCATTTCCCGCGGGTTGCCCAGGTTCACCGGGTAGCGCTCCTCTGAGAACAGCAGCCGCCACAATCCTTCCACCAGATCGCCGCAGTAGCAGAAGCTGCGGGTCTGGCTTCCGTCGCCGAAAATGGTGAGAGGTTCGCCACGCATCGCCTGATCGATGAAGGCCGGCACCACGCGTCCATCGTCCAGCGCCATGCGCGGTCCGTAGGTGTTGAAGATGCGGGCAATGGTGGTGCGCGCGCCGTGAGCGCGGTGGAAGGCCATGGTGATCGCCTCGGCATAGCGCTTGCTCTCGTCGTAGCAGGAACGCGGCCCCACCGGATTCACGTTGCCCCAATAGGTTTCCACTTGCGGGTGGATCTCCGGGTCGCCGTAACATTCCGACGTTGAGGTGAGCAGGAACCGGGCGTTGTCGCGCACGGCGATCTCCAGCATACGTTGGGTGCCGGTGGAGCCCGATTCCAGCGTTGCGATGGGATGGGCGTAGTAGTGTTTCGGGCTGGCGAGCGAGGCCAGGTGCAGCACGCAATCGAAACGGCCGGGCAAGTCCACCGGCCTGGTGATGTCGTGTTCGATGTAGCGGAAGCGGCTGTTGCCCTCCAGATGCCCGATGTTCTCCTTCGAGCCCGTGATCAGATTGTCCACCGCAACGACCTCATTACCTTCGGCGAGGATGCGGTCGCAGATGTGAGAGCCGATGAACCCAGCGGCGCCCGAAACAAGAAAACGCAAAGTTGTTGTTCAACCTCCTCATCCATTCTAGCGGCTTGGCGGTGCTAACATCGGGGTTTCGTATGGTTGATCTCACGTGGGTGGAGAGAGTGCTGCTGGTGGCCGCGATGGCCGCATCGGGCTATGGATTCTGGCGGCGGTTTGGGAAAGTTCTCAATCTCATCCGGGCTTCCAAGCAGGACGGTAACTTCCGCATCGGTGATTGGATCCCGCGCGCGAAGACCTTCGTGTGGGAAGTGCTGTTGCAGGGAAAGGTGATCCGGGAGCGGCCCATTCCCGGGTTCGCCCACGCGCTGGTCTTCTGGGGCTTTTGCGCCTTCACTCTGGTGACGCTCAATCACTTCTCAGTGGGCTTCGGGCTGGAGCTGATTTCGCCCGAAGGCGTCATCGGACGCCTCTATTTCGGACTGGCGGCTCTGTTTGCGGTGGCCGTGGCGGCCTCCATCTCGCTGCTCGCCTTCCGGCGGTTTGTGGTGCAGCCGAAATGGCTGGGCAGTGTTTCATGGGAGTCCGGCGTGATCGCCCTGCTGATTTTCACGCTGATGTGGACGTATCTGGCGGACTACGCGATGCACGGGGCGGGGCGTTGGATCTGGTGGCTGCATACGGCCTCGCTGCTGTTGTTTCTCCCGCTGATCCCTCACACCAAGCATCTGCACCTTGTGTTGAGCCCGGCGGCGGTGTTTTTCAAGCGTGACGGCTTCAGCAGCATTCCGCCGCTCCAAGGCGACGAGGACTTCGGCCTGGACACAGGCAAGGACATTACACAGGTTCTGTCGCTGCAGGCGTTTTCCTGCGTGGAATGCGGCCGCTGCACCGAGCATTGCCCGGCCAACAACACGGGAAAGGAACTGAACCCGAAGGAGATCATCCTGGGCTTCCGTTCCTACCTGAAGGAGTTCGGGCCGGCGAATGAGGAACCGCTGCTCGGCAAGCATCTGTCGCAGAAGGCGGCGTTTCAATGCACCACCTGCGGGGCGTGTGAGTATCAGTGCCCGGTGGGCGTGCAGCACCTGCCGGCGATCATCGGGCTGCGGCGGGGCGCAACGAACACCGGCAAGTGGGAAGATGACTACGGCAACAAGCTGTTTCTGAACCTGGAGCGAAACGGCAATCCCATGGGCTTTTCTCAGAGTGAGCGGGACAAGTTTGTTGCCAGACAGCAGTTTCCCATCTTCGACGGCACGCAGGACTACTGCCTCTGGCTGGGCTGCATGGGCTCATTCGATCCGCAGGGCAGGGAAATTGTGGCGGCGTTGGCGGAGGTGCTTCGCCACCTTGGCGCGAGCTTCGGGGTGCTGAAGAAGGAGCGCTGCACGGGTGACGCGGCACGGCGGCTGGGCAACGATCTCACCTTCGGCCAGCTTGGCGAAACGAACCTGGAGAATCTGAAGGCCAACAAGGTGACCAGGGTGCTTTCCATCTGCCCGCACTGTGTGCGCACGATGGGCGAGGATTACAAGGAGCTTGGTGCATCGGTTGCGATTGAGCATCACAGCGAGTTTCTGGCGCGGCATATGGACAGGCTGCCCAGAAGCGAGAACTTCCGCAAAGTGGTATTCCACGATCCCTGCTATCTGGGCCGCTACCGCAACGTCTATGACGAGCCGCGCGAGGTGGCGGCGCTGGGCGGCATGGTGGTGGATCCGCCACGGGCGCGCGAGCGATCGTTCTGCTGTGGCGCCGGCGGTGGGCTTGCATTCCTGGGCGAAGAGGAAGGCCAACGCGTCAACGTGACGCGGGCCAGGGAGTTGGTGGGCACGGGCGCGCAGGTGGTGGGAGCGGCCTGTCCCTTCTGCAATACGATGTTCCGCGACGCCCTTGCCGCGGTTTCAAGCGAGCCGCCGAAGTTAATGGATATCGCCCAGATTGCGGCGGAGGCGATCCGCGAACGGGCTCCCCGGACTTAGCGAATCCTCCTCCCGACGCAGCATCACGCGAGTGTTCGGCGCCTCGGCGCCCGGATAGACCTGTTCCACTTCACGGCGAAACAGCAGGCGGCCGGTGGGCGACGTCATGTTGATGAGCGATACGGGCCTGCCGAGACTTGCGGCGAGGTCAGGCAGATCGTAACGGCCGAGAACCCCGGGGATGGCGATCTCTTCGATATCTCTGTGGATGGGCGCTGCGGCCACAGCGGCGTAGGAAACCAGGCTGCCTTCCACGATCACCGCGCGGATGCGGTCATCCACCACCGCGGCATGCAGCACGGCCGCGCCGTGGCGTCCTTTGCCGTAAGCAACCACTCCTTTCCCGGGCAGCAGGTTTAACGCGGCCAGCGCGTCGATTGCGCGCGCGATGTCATTCATGCGCAGGCCGATCAGCGGGCGGCCGGCCATCAGCGCCAGCCACGCGGTTTTTGCCCCCGCCGCCGGAACATCGATCGCCAGCACCGTGTAGCCCAGTTGCGCCAGATCCCCGGCGCCGGCTTTCGGCCCCATGTAGATGGCTGCCTTATCGCCCGAACCCGCCATCAGCGTTGCGAAAACGGTGTGGCCCTCGTCGCTCTGGAAGGTGATTCGCTCGCCCTCACGCTGGAGATTCAGCGGCGCCTGCGATTTCCGGTAGCGCGTCAGTTCCGTGACCAGTTCCCGGATGCGGGAGACGGGCCGCGCCGGGCGCATGTCGCGATACCGCTTGATGTTCCATGTGCTGGCCGTTTCTCCGCCCAGAGATGTTGCCACCTGCCCGGTTTGGGTGGCGTTCAGATCCTCCTCATGCTCAGTCTCAAACTCCGGTTCCTTTACCGCGCCGGCCTCGCCCTTAAGCCAATTCTTCATCCATGTGTAGATGGCTTCGCGGCTGGCCAGCGGCACGCCGTGCCCGCCTGGTTCATGGAACCAGCCGATTTTTCCCGAGGCGTCATAAAGGCCGTAAACACGCTTCATTTCTTCGAAGCTCTTGCGGGCGCCTTCCAGCGGAAAGAAGTCCTGATCGGTGGAGACAATCAGATAGGGTATGGGCGCCGCCAGCCCGATCCAATCGGAATGATTCAGCCCCGCCAGAAGCTGATCGGGGAACTGCTGCTCGGCGTCCTGTGGTCCGGTGCCGTTCAGTTGGTCTTCCCACGAACTGATGTAGCAGGCCGGCGCGGCAGCTTTCACGCGAGGATCGAGCGCGGCAATGTAGGTGGTGAGCGTGCCCCCACCGGAACAGCCGGTGACGCCGATACGGTCTTTGTCCACCTCTGGCCGCGACTGCAGATAGTCGATGCCGCGCATTCCATCCCAGATCCGGTATTGGGCCACGCTTTCGCCGGCCAGCAGACTCTGCCAGCCCACCATGCTGTGTTCGGCGGTGGTGCCGCCGGCCTTGGAGTCGCCCAGATCGTTGTCCCAGAAGATGCGGCGTTCGCCCTGGCCGATGGGATCGTAGATCAACACGGCGAATCCCTGTTTCACCAGTCCGATGGAAATGCGCTGATAGAACGCGCGGTTCTTGGCCGAAGTGCTGTGGCCCACCGGATGCAGAACGGCGGGAACGGGCGAGGCCGCACTCTTCGGCAGATAGAGATTCGCTGTCACGAAAAAACGCGGGCGGCTCTCGTAGATCACCTTCTCAACGACGTAGTCCGCGCGATCGAGCTTGCCGGTGGTGCGCGCATTCAGCGGCGTGCGCGGTTCGGCCAGCGGACCGATCATTTTCAGCGCTGCCGCCCTCAGCCGCGTCTTGCGCAGTTCGTAAGCCTCCTTCGTGGTGATGGCTGCGACTTCGGCGCGGCGTTGGGAGAGCTGCTGCTGGGCGATGCCATTCAGATAGCCGTAAAGCGCGCCTTCGGGCTGCTGCGCCATGGCGGCGCGGGCGATGGCGAGGAACAGGGCAAACTTCGTCATGACTATGAATGATATCTTCGCCTGTATGCGACTCGCGATTGTCCTGCTCACCGTCATTCCCGCGATGGCACTGGAACGGCCGGGTGTGGAGTTCAAAATCTTCCAGTTCCCCGCCAGCCAGATTCCGCGCATCGATGGCGACACGGCGGACTGGAGCATGGTGCCCGAATCCTACGCCATCGGAATCGATCAACTCAAGGACACGGTGAACAACACCCCGCTCGACCGCTCCGATCTGGACGTGAAGGTGAAGGCCGGCTGGGTGAAGGGGATGAATCGCCTCTACTTTCTCTACGAGGCGTCGGACAATTTCTGGGACTTCAAGCACACGGATCTGCACAACGACATCTTCGAACTGGTGGTGGACGGAGATCTCTCCGGCGGGCCGTTCATCAAGCAGATGCACCCCAATGCGGCCCTGGATAAGAACGAGGCGCACTTCCGTTTCCACGGCGTCCATGCGCAGAATTACCACATCTTCACGCCCGCCGAGGGCAAGGACTGGACCATGGTGTGGGGCTGCCAGCCCTGGATCAAGAGCCTTCCGTACGCCAACGCGGCCTATCGCTACAACTTCAAACACGGACAGAGCGGCCGGCTGGTGCTGGAATTCTTTATCACCCCGTTTGACTATGCGCCGTATGAGGGGCCTCAGCGCGCGGTGGAATCGAAACTGGAGGAGAACAAGGTGATCGGCATGAGCTGGTCAGTGCTGGACTATGACGGCGACAACAACAAGCGGTACAAGGCGTTCTGGAATCTTTCGCACAAGACCACGATGTATGGCAACGCTTCGGATCTGGTGGCGTTCCGGCTGATGCCGATGGAGGCGGCGATGCGCAAGCCGCTGGAGGCGGACTGGTCTTTCCGCGTGGTGGACATGGACCGGCGGCTGGTGGCGTTTCAGGACGAGTCATACGGAGAGATCAAGAGCTGGAGGTGGGATTTTGGCGATGGCGCGTCGTCGGCTGAGCGGCATCCGGTTCACAAGTATGAAAAGCCCGGCGAGTATGTGGTGGTGCTGGATGTGGAAGGGCCGCGGGGAAAATCGCGGCGGTCGAAGGTTTGGGATGTGGTGATCCGATGATGATATCGAGTCTGTTGGCGATGGCGATGTTCGCGCAACTGCGCGTGGCGGATCCGGTTGCGGCGGGGTTTGTTCCCGCGCGCCTGGAGCAGGCTTCCGGGCTGCTGGAAGCGGAAACGAAAAGCGGGCGGGTGCTGGCGGCGTCCCTGATTGTGGTGAGGGATGAGAAGATCGTGCTGCATCGCGGGTACGGAAAGATGGCGCCCCATGGGCCGGCGCGCGCGGTGACGCCGGACACGGTGTTCCTGCTGGCTTCGATCACCAAGCCGGTGACAGCCGCGGCGCTGATGCTGCTGGTGGAGCGCGGAAAGGTTTCGCTGGACGACCCGGTGTCTCAATATCTGCCGGAGTTTCGCGGCGAACAGCGTGGGAAAGTGAAGGTGCGGCATCTGCTGTCGCACGTTTCGGGCTTGCCGGACATGCTGCCGGAGAATACGGAACTGCGGCGGGCTCACGCGCCTCTGAGCGGCTTTGTAAAAGGGGTGATGACTACCCCGCTGCTGTATGAACCGGCCAGCGACTTCCGCTATCAGAGCATGGGCACGCTGCTGGCGGGGGAGATTGTGGAGCGTATATCGGGCATGCGGCTGCCGGAGTTCGAACAGAAGGAGATATTCGGCCCGCTGGGGATGAAGTCGAGTTCGCTCGGCATGGGCGGACGCAGGATTGAGGATACGGCGTGGGCCCAGGGCGGCGGCAACGCGGCGGATCTGGAGAGATTCGGACCGAATAGTCCGTATTGGCGGGACATGGGCCATCCCTGGGGCGGCATGCATTCCACCACCCGGGATCTGGCGATCCTGCTGCAGGCGTTCCTGAATGGCGGCGAGTACGCAGGCGCGCGCCTCTGGAGCAAGACTACCGTGGCGAGGATGACCAGCGACCAGAATACGGCGATCGGCAAGCCGTGGGGATTGGGCTGGGGGCTGGCGACATCGCCGGTGTGGTGTTACTTCGGGGATCTGGTGTCGCCGAAAACGTTCGGGCATTCGGGCGCGACGGGGACGGTGGCGTGGGCCGATCCGGAATCGCGAGTGGTGTGCGTCATTCTGACGACGCGGCCTTCGGGGGAGGATGGCGGGCGCCTGCTGCGGCTGGTTTCCAATGCCGTGGCGGCGGCAGCGGTGAAATAGGGGCGAAGGCGCTTGCGCCGGTGGTCATGTCAGCCGCGCCGAAAAATCGTTCTCTCCGCCCACATCGGTGAGGCGGAATTCACGCCCCTGGAACGGATAGGTCAGCTTCTTGTGATCGATGCCCAACAGACTGAGTAGCGTGGCGTGCAGGTCATGCATCGACACTTTGTCGCCGGCCGCCCGCAACCCGATTTCATCCGTGCTGCCGATCACCTTTCCGCCCTTGATTCCTCCCCCCGCCATCCATGTGGAAAAGCCATAGGGATTGTGATCGCGGCCGTTGCGGTTGCCGGAGCCGCCTTCGGCGCCGTCGGTGAACGGCGTGCGTCCGAAGTCGCCGCCCCAGAGAATCACCGTGCTTTCCAGCAGGCCGCGCGACTTGAGGTCGGCCAGCAGCCCGGCGATGGGTTTGTCCACCTTGCGCGCCATGAACTCGTGATTCTGATCGCATTCGTTGTGGCCATCCCAACCCACCTCAGCGCCCTTCTTTCCACCGGAGTAAAGCTGCACGAAGCGCACGCCACGTTCCACCAGCCTCCGCGCCATCAGGCACATCGATCCGAATTCAGCCGTCGTCCTGTCGTCCATGCCGTAGAGCCTGCGGGTGGCTTCTGATTCCTTCGCCAGATCGGCCACGTCCGGCACCGACATCTGCATCTTGAAGGCAAGCTCGTAAGACGCCATGCGGGCCGCCAGTTCGCTGTCTTCCTGGCGCGTAGCCCGGTGCTGTTCGTTGAAGCCGCGAAGCAGGGTGAGCATTCTGCGCTGCTCATCGCTCGACATGTTCTCAGGCGGCCGCACATTCAGAATCGGCGGACCTTCGCTGCGCAGCACCGTGCCCTGATAGGTGGCCGGGAGAAAGCCCGATCCATAGGCCGGCGCGCCCGCCTTAATCCCGCCATCGAGCATCACCACGTAGGACGGCAGATTATCGGCCGCGCTGCCCAGGCCGTAGGTCACCCAGCTTCCCACCGAGGGCCGGCCCACGCGCGCCCAGCCCGTGTTCAACCAGTTCTGCCCGGTGACGTGCGTGAACCCGTCGTGATAGCAGGAACGGATGACGGCGAGCTCATCGGCGTGTTGCGCCACGTTTTCAAACAAATCTGAGACTTCAAGACCCGATTGTCCGCGTTTTCGGAACCTGCGCCGCGACGCCATCAGCGGCACCGAGTCCATTCTGGTGAACTGAAAGTCTACCTTGCCGAAGCTGGGCGGCACGGGCTGGCCGTCCAGTTTCTCCAGCAGGGGCTTGGGATCGAACGTATCCAGATGGCTCGGTCCGCCGTGCATGAACAGGAAGATCACGGATTTTCCCTTGGCGGGGAAGTGCGGCGCCCTGGGCGCGCCCATCAGGCAGGAGGCGGCCAGCGCTCCGAAACCCAGCCCGGCCTTTTGCAGGAACTCGCGGCGGGAGGCGGCTTCGATTGTTTTCCGGCAGAGCATCTTCAGTTCCTCTCAGTCCACATAAAGGAATTCGTTCATGTTCAGCAGAACCAGGCACAGGCGCTCGAGTGCGCCTTCGCCTTCGGCCAGGTAACGGTGCGCCTGGGTGGTCTCGGCTTCCGTTGGCGGCCGGCCCAGCGCCAGTGCCCATGCCCGTGCGATCGGGTTGTCGCCCTGTTCACCGCGCAGCCGTTCGGCGAAGCGCGCGGCCTGTCGCTGCATGAACTCGCTGTTCATCAGCGTGAGCGCCTGCGGGGCAACCGTCGTGGAGTCGCGGCGCGCGCAGCTCGTTGACGTATCGGGCGCGTCGAAAGTCGTAAACATCGGCAGCGGAAACGCGCGCTTCACGTAAAGGTAGACGCTGCGCCGGTTGTGCTGGGCCGGATCAAGCGCCTCCGGCCATTGATTGCGCGCCCACATGCCCGTGTACTCCTCTTTGGTCAAGGTGGGAATCACCGGCCGCCCGCCCATGGCGAAGTTGATCTGGCCGCTCACGGCGAGCGTGGCGTCACGCAATGTTTCGGCATCCACGCGCTGGCGATTCATCCGCCACAGGTAGCGATTGTTGGCGTCGATGGCGCCGTTGGCTTCATCCCACTTCGTGGACCGCCGGTAGGTTTCAGACATCAGGATCTGTTTGTGGAGTTTCTTCAGGCTCCAGCCCTGTTCCACGAAATCAGCGGCCAGCCAGTCCAGCAGTTCGGGATGCGTGGGCTCCTCACCCTGGCGTCCGAAATCGTTGGGCGTGGCCACGATGCCGCGGCCGAAATGCCAGTGCCAGACACGGTTCACCATCACCCGCGCGGTGAGCGGATGCTGCGGGTCCGTGAGCCAGAGCGCCAGCGCTTTGCGGCGGCGCGAGTCGCGGATTTCGTTTTCGCCGGCCAGCGATTGCGGCAATCCCGGGCTGACAATTTCGCCCTTCGATCGCCAATCGCCGCGGCTGGTGATGTGCACGTCCGGGATACGGTCTGCAGGGCCCAGCACGGTGGCGGTTTGCAGTACGGGGTTTGCCTTGAGCGTGGCTTTTCCGATTTCGTAGGTGAGCCGCTCGCGCTCCTTCTGTTCCGCCTCAGTATAGGGGATATCGGCCACCTTGCCTTCGGCATTCTCCTGCAGGCCGGCTTCGGTCAGCGCCTTCTCAAACTGCGCGGCCAGGGCGCGCTGGCCGGGCGTGCGCTTGTCGGCGGGAACATCGTAGGCCGCCAGTACGGGTGCGGGAAAGCGGGAGCGCACGCCGTCCACTACGCGCTTGCGCGCATCGCGCTCAATGCGGTTGACTGCGGCTTTCAGCTCATCCACCTTCAACCAGTTCGGATAGCCGGACTTGAATCCGAAAATGGAGAACTTGCTCACCACCGGGACCTCGCGTTCCTCGCTGGCGGCGAAGACGGCCATCATGCGGTGATAGTCGCGCGTGGTGAGGGGATCGAACTTGTGATCGTGGCAGCGGGAGCAGCCGAGCGTCAGGCCCAGAAACGCTTCGCCGGTTGTGTCCACCACGTCGGTGAGCCACTCATAGCGCACCTGATCGCCGAAGAAGGCGGCTTCGTGATAGACCGGGCCGATGGTGTACATGCCGGTGGCGATCTTCGCCTCCAGGTGTTTCTGCTTTTCCTCAGGGATCTTGAATCCGCCGTTCATGTCCAGATCGTCAGGCCATATCTCGTCGCCGGCGATCTGTTCCTGTACGAACTGGTTGTAGGGCTTGTCCTGATTCAGCGACTTGATCACGTAATCGCGGTAGCGCCAGGCATTCGGAAAATAGATGTCGGTTTCAAAGCCGCCGGTATCGGCGTAGCGCACCACGTCCAGCCAGTGCCTGCCCCAGCGTTCGCCGTAGCGGGGCGAAGCAAGCAGGCGGTCCACCAGTTTCGCGTACGCGCCGGCCGAGTTGTCGGCCAGGAATTCTTCCACTTCCCTGCGCGATGGCGGAAGACCGTGAAGATCGTAGGTGAGCCGCCGGATGAGTGTACGCTTATCCGCCTGCGGCGCGGGGCGCAAACCCTTTTCGGTGAGTTTGGCGGCGATGAAGGCGTCGATTGCGTTCGCGCCGGGCGGCGGCTGGGGCTTTTTGAGTTTGCGGAACGACCACCAGGAGGGCTCGGCCGCGGCGGGGCCGCCTGCCCACCTCGCTCCGGCATCGATCCAGTTCTTGAGAATCTGTATTTCCCCCGCCGCCAGGCCCTTCTTCCCGGGCGGCATCTGAAGCTGCCCGTTGCGCAGCACTGCCTGGTAAAGCAGGCTTTCATCCGCCTTGCCGGGCACCACCGCCGCACCGCGCGTGCCGCCCTTCAGCATCGAATCCCGCTGCCGCAGATCAAGTCCGCCCATCCGGGCCGCGCCGTGGCAGGAGCCGCAGTTGCTTTCCAAAATGCGGCGGGCTTGCGTGGCAGGTTCTTCCTGCGCAAAGCACGCTACGCCGGCGAGAAAGAGCAAGATTCTCATGACGTTTCCAGTGTCTATTCTATGCGAAGCTCGTGTTACACTGCCCCTCATGCAACTTGGATTCGTCAGCGCGATACTGCCCGATCTCACGCTGGAAGAGGTGACCGCGTTCGCCGCCTTGGAAGGGTTCCGGTGCGTGGAACTGATGTGCTGGCCCAAGGGCAGGGCGGAACGCCGCTATGCGGGTGTGACCCATGTGGAAGTGGACGGCCTGAATAAGAGTCAGGCATCGGAAATGCGCGGCCGGATGGCCGAGGCGGGCGTCTCAATCAGCGGGTTGGGCTACTATCCGAATCCGCTCGCGCCGGATCCGGAGGAGTCAAAGCGCTACACCGATCACATCAGGAAGGTGATCAAGGCCGCGCGCCTGCTGGAAGTGGGCGTGGTCAACACGTTCATTGGACGCGACTGGACCAGATCCGTCGACGACAATTGGCCGCGGTTTTTGAAAGTGTGGCGGCCGCTGATCGCCTTTGCCGAAGACAACGGCATCCGCATTGGGATTGAAAACTGCCCGATGTCGTTCTCGCAGGATGAATGGCCGGGGGGCAAGAATCTCGCCGTCAGCCCGGCCATCTGGCGGCGGATGTTCAACGACATCCCCAACGCCAACTTTGGACTAAACTACGATCCTTCGCACATGATCTGGCAGCGCATGGATTATCTGAAGCCGATGCGCGAGTTTGCCGCGCGGCTGATGCACGTGCATGCCAAGGATGTCCGCATCGATCATCACAAGCTGGACGATGTGGGCATCCTCGCTTATCCGCTGCAGTATCACACACCCAAGCTGCCCGGCATGGGCGATGTGGATTGGGGTAAGTTCTTTTCGGTGCTCACTGAGACCGGCTACAGCGGCGGCGTGTGCATTGAGGTGGAGGACCGCGCCTTTGAAGGTACGCTCGACAAGCGGAAGGAATCGCTGCGGCAGAGCGGGCGGTATCTGCGGCAGTTCCTTGTCGAATGAGTTGGCCCAAGCTTCGTAATCTGGTGCTGGTGGCGGGCCACGCCATTCCCTTCCGGTTTGAGAACCTGGAGGACGATGCCTCCTGGTTCCTGAAACATTTTCAGTCCGGCGAAGGCCGGTTCTACGTGGAGCACGTTCGGGCCGGGGTGCGGTTGGCGGCCCGGGATCCCTCCGCCTTGCTGGTTTTCGCCGGCGGCCAGACCGACCCTGCCGCCGGACCACGCAGCGAAGCGCAGGGGTATTGGCAAGTGGCGGAAAGGTTCGGATGGGAAGGCGCACCGGACGTACGCGATCGCGCCACCACCGAAGAGTTCTCGCTTGATTCCATGCTCAACCTGCTCTACGGTATCTGCCGCTTTCGCGAATGCACGGGGCGTTATCCGGAGCGGCTCACCGTGGTGGGCTGGCGCTTCAAGGCGGAACGATTCGATGTGCATCGCCACGCCCTGCGCTTTCCCCTAACACGCTATCGCTACGAGGGTGTGAATGATCCGCCGGAAGTGGAAACGCACCGGCCCTTTGAGGCGATGCGGCGCGATGCGTTTCTCCGCGATCCTTATGGCGCCAGCGGGGAACTGGCGGAAAAGCGCGAGGGCCGCAATCCGTTCCGCCGCCACCATGGCTATGAGGCCAGTTGCCCTGAACTGGCGGCGCTGCTTGGCTATCGCGGGCAGGAGGTTTTCACCGGTCCGCTCCCCTGGGACCGGTAACCTACGGCGTCAGCACTAACGTGACGGTGGCACTCTGCTGCACGTCGATCCGCAGACCCTTTTCCAGTTCCGGCACATCCAGCACGGCGGTGGGCCCGGTTGGAAATAGCGCTAAACCTGCCAGTCCGGCGGTGCGGACTTCGGCCGGTATGGCAGTCCATGTAGCGGCGGGGAAGGTGAATGTCCCGGCGCGGCCGTTGGGTACGCGGCAGGTGATGCTGTATTGGCGGCTCCTTCCTCCGGATGTGGCTCCCGATGTCCCGCTGACTGTCGCCTGAATCTGCACGGGCTCTGTCATCGAATCGCCCGCGGTCCACTCCAGCGTGGGTGGATTCTGGCCGCTGGCTGTACTCAGGTTGAGCGGTTTGGTGATCCGCGGGATCCGCAGATCGAAGCCGCGTTCAAAGGCCGGCACGTCACGGCCGCCCTCCCCGCGAAGCGTGAAGCGTCCGTCGCGAATAAACTGATTCGGCACTGCGGGCGCAAGCGGGTTGCTCAGGTCAGGCAGGCGGAACTCCTGAAAGGAATACGCCGTGGAGGGGCCGGAAATCTGCCGCTCGATCCTGATCTCCCGGTCGTTGGGACCCCGCAGGAACAGG
>JANRLE010000387.1:0-5866 GCA_033762895.1 Bryobacteraceae bacterium
AGATCTGACTCAGATAGTCCGCCAGCGGAATGAGGACGGCAGTGTTCACACGCCGATTGTATCGCCGGGCGCAGGCGCTACTGGCCGTCCAGAGTGAACGTGATCAGTACGTCGCCCACCGGCATTGACACGTGTTGTTTGCCGCCGCTCAGGAAACTGATGGGGCTCGCGTAGATCTTGTCGTTTCCGGGGAACCGCCACAGGCGCTTTCCCGTGCGGGCGTCCAGCGCGAAGACGTTGCCTTCCCACGTTCCGCCGAACACCAGGTTACCCGCCGTCGCCATCACTCCGGACCAGGGCGGCGAAAGGACGCGATGCTCCCACTTCACGGTCCCCGTGCCGGGGTCGATGGCCAGCACCGCGCCCCAGCTTTCCTCGGGCGCGAAACGAGGGCGGCGGAAGCGGCGGACGGCGAATTCGTTATCGCCGCCGGTGGTGGGGTGGCGCACTTCGGTCTTGGTAAACACGCGCCGCTCCTCACGTACGGATACATAGATCAGTTTTGTGATGGGGCTGTAGCTGTGCGACATCCAGTTCGCCGCCCCGTCCACGCCTGGCCACACGTTCGTATTCCCCTCTTCGGTCGGCTCATGGCCGGGAATTTCGATGGGCCGGCCTTTGTCATTGAACTCCTTCACCCAGGTCTGCTTGACGAAGGCCTTGGCCAGCAGAAACTCGCCGGTGGCGCGGTCCAGGACATAGAAGAAGCCGTTGCGGTTCGGCCACAGGATCAGCTTGCGCGGACGGCCGCGGAACTCGGAGTCCAGCAGGACCGGGATCTGGGTGGAGTCCCAGTCGTGCAGGTCGTGCGGCGTGAACTGATAATACCAGCGCAGCTTTCCGGTGCCGGCGTCCAGCGCGATGACCGAGCAGGCGTATAAGTTATCGCCCTTGCGGAAGTCGCCGTTGTAGTCGGGCCAGGGATTGCTGGTTCCCCAGTAAACAAGATTCAGATCGGGATCGTAGGATCCGTTGTTCCAGGTGGCGGCGCCGCCCGTTTTCCAGGAATCACCGGCCCAGGTTCCGAAGTTCGCCTCTCCCGGCTGCGGGATGGTGTTGAATCGCCACAGGTGCTTACCGGTGGCGGCGTCGTAGGCGTCCAGGAAGCCGGAAACGCCGCGTTCGCCCCCCGCCATCCCCACGATCACCTTGTCCTTCAGCGCCAGCGGCGCGCCGGTGGCGGCGTAACCTCCGGCCGCGGTGTGGTCAAACATCTTCGTCTTCCACAGTTCCCGTCCGCTCCTGGCGTCGATGGCCACCACGTGCATATCCAGAGTATTCATGAACAGACGGCCGTCCAGGATTGCCAGGCCGCGGTTCACTTTGCCGCAGCAGTTGTAAGTCCGAGGCGGGTTGCGGTGACTGTAAGTCCACAATGTCCGTCCGGTCCCGGCGTCGATGGCGTAAACGTCGTTTTCCGGCCGGGTGAGATACATCACGCCGTCCACCACCAGCGGCGTGGTTTCGAATTTTTCCTGATGGCGGCCCTGGAACAGCCATTTGACGCGCAAACGGTGTACGTTTTCCGCGTTGATCTGGTCCAGCCGGCTGTAGCGCCAGCCGTTGTAGGTGCTGGAGTACATCAGCCAGTTGCCCGGTTCCCGGTCCGCCTTCAGCAGGCGATCGTAGGGAACCGGCAGACCCTGGGAGTAGAGCAATCCAGCGGTGACAAGCAGCAGTCTGATCATCGTTCACCCCGCAATGTGGTCAGATAGGCAACCAGGTCTTCGAGTTCCTTCCTGCTGAGCAGGGAGCCGTAGGCCGGCATCAGGGACGGCTTGTCCCGGCGAATCTCCTTCAAGTCATCTTTCAGGAAGGACCGCAGCCGGTCACTCATGTCGCGTAACTGGATGGAGATATCGTCCTCGTTCAGCCTGACTCCGGTGACGGATTCACCAGTTCGGGTGACAACGCGCACGGCGCGGTAGTTCACTGGCAGGTCGGCTTCAGGATTGACCAGCGACTCCTCAAGGAACCTGGGGCCGCGTCTGCTGCCGATATCCGTCAGCTCAGGCCCGACGTTGCTGCCGTTTCCGGACACGATGTGGCATGCCGCGCATCCGCCCCTGGTCTGATAGACCACTTTGCCCGCCGCCGGATCACCGCTCGCCCTTTCGTGAACGCCCACGGCGCCCAGGCTTCTGACGAACGCCACCATGCGCCACACGTCGTCGTCGGTGGCGCGTACGGGACCCATTTCCGAACCGGGAACACCGTGGCGCACAGTCTGAAACAGTTCGGCATCGGAGCTTCCGCGGCGGAACTGGCCCGTTGTGAGATCGGCGCCGCGTCCCCCCTCTCCCGACGCCCCATGGCAGTAAGAACAATGCGTTTGAAACAGGCCGTTGCCCCGCTTTACGTCGTCTGGCGAGCCGAACGGGTTCTGCTGCGCCAGGACAGTGAGTGGCGCCAGCGCGAATACAAGTAAGTAAGTCATGGCTGCCGCTTTTCGAAAATCACGAAGTGCTGCCGGGGAAGGAACGGCAGGATTCGCCCGGTCCGAAATCCCATCGCTTCAATCTCCAGCCGTATTTCCCGCAGTGACATTTTATGCAACTCCTCCAGATAGGTGTAGGCGTCCTCCTTGCGGTATTCCAGCACTACCAGACGGCCGTTTGGCTTGAGTGACCGGTGAATCGCGCGCATCATGTCGTCCGGTTCGGAGAACTCATGATAGGCGCTGCCAAGAAAGACCAGATCAATGGCTCCCGCGGGCAGTCCGGGGTCGCTCTGGCTGCCGAGCACCAACTGCACATTCGCAATGCCGCGCCTCGCCAGATCCGCTGCGATGAGGTCCAGCATCTTCTGTTGAACCTCCACCGCGTAGACCTTCCCGCCTGCGCCCACCCGCTGCGCCAGCCGCCACGTAAAGTAACCGGCGCCCGCGCCGACATCGGCCACCATCGCGCCAGCCGGAATCCGCATCGCATCGAGGACGGCCGTAGGCCGCTCATCGCCGTCACGGTCAGGCCTGGTGAGCCATTCCAGGTTCTCTGAAACCGATGCGATGGGACGCCGGGGTTCGCTGCCCGGGGTGAGCGGCCCTTTCAGGGAACTGAGGTACCGCACCAGGTGGGTAAGCTCATCATCGTTGAGCTTCGCCGCGTAGGAAGGCATCAGCGAACGCAGTTCACGGGTAAGCCCCTTCAGGTCGGCCTTCAGGAACGATCGGAGGTTCGCGCTGGTGTCGCGAAGCTGGATGGAGAAGTCGTCCTCGTTGAGGCGGACGCCTTCCACTCGTTCGCCACGGCTGGTGGTGGCCACGATCGTGACATATTCCGGTTCGATTTCCGCGTCCGGATCTATGACGGAGAGCCGCAGCGATCCGGCCTCGCGTTTTGCCCCGATGTCGCTGAGGTCCGGTGCGAGAACGCCGCCCCGATTGCCGATGGAGTGGCACTCCAGGCAGCCGCCCTTGCCTTCGAAAATTGCCCGGCCCGGCGCCGGATCGGCGAACGCGGCCGCGAGTAGGGAAACAGCGGCGGTAAGAGCGCCCGGCGGCATGGATCGAGAATATCCCGCGCGGCTCACGCGATGCAAGCCGCGCAACCGTTATGCTTAGGGAAGAATGTGGCTCTTGCGCCAATCTGTCTTTGGCCGGCGGCAATTCCTGGCAGCCCTTGGCGCCGCGCCCGCCATCCATGCCGCCGACTGGAAAAGCGATGCCTTCCCGAATTGGAGCGACGACACAGTGCTGCGCCTGCTGGTGGACTCGCCTTGGGCCAGGCGCAAACAGGTTCCGCTGATCTGGTACAAACCCGCCGACCGCCCTTTCACCTATAAAGACGTGCCGGGATCGGAAGCCGGCAAGCCAGTGTCGCCGCCAACGCCAGGCGGCGCCGGTCCCATCGGCGGAGTGGGCGTTCCCAAGCAGACTCTTCCCAACCAGGCCGACCTGATCATTCGTTGGTCCAGCGCGCTTCCCGTGCGGCAGGCCCGGGCTCTCTACAAGCAGCGCGATGAAAAGCTGGAAGCGGGCAGGATCCCGGAACTGGTGGGGACGAAGCCGGAAACCTACGTCCTGGAAATCTTCGGTCTGCCGGCCATCATGGCCCACGTGGGCGCAGATGCGGTGGAGGCGAAGTTCGCCGAGACTGCCTGGCTTCGTGCCAGGAACGGACCCGCGCGCAAGCCCGTACGCGTGGAGGCTAATGTACAGGGGCTGACGATGTCGGTGATGATTCACTTTTCGAGGACGCCCGCCATCACGCCGGATGCCAGGGAAGTGGAGTGCTTTGCCGACGGCGACATCTTTCAGATCAAGGAACGCTTCAAGTTGGGAGCGATGCGATACGGCGGCGCGCTGGAGATTTGAGAGGAAGAGCGGGGTGCCGCTAGTAAAACCCCGGGTGGACCCAGGCGCGGGAGTGCTGTAGGCTCGCTCTAGGGTATACGCCTCACCAGAGTGGGGTGGTAGTACCAAATCGCAGTGGCCATTCTGATTGGAGGAATCTGTGATGTGTCCTTCTGAATGGCGCTTTCGTGGTTTGCGTGTCCCACTTGTGCTGGGCCTAAGTCTTGCGATTCTGCTGGCCGGAGGTGTCTCTACGGCCAAAGCCGCGGCAATCGCGGGGTTTTCCGGATACACGTCGATGTCGCTGGGGTGTGATCTTTGCGATTCCATCGTCAACTTCACCGTCTACCAGAATACGGACGGCAACTGGACCGACGATCCGTTCTTCGGAGGGGTCACACGGTCAGGGCTGCCAGACACCGCGGGCCGGTGGGGAGTGGGCGTCGATTCCAGCGCGCAGTATGTCTACCTGTACCAGGTGATCAATAATAATCCCGGATCGGTGGACAATCCCCTTCACGGGTTCAATATCTCGAATCTGTACAACGCGATCCCGACCTCGGCAGGGTTCTTCGCAGGTGTGTTCCAGGATGTGGCGGGCAATACAGTGAACAACGCTCCGGACTTCGCTTTGTCGAACCCGGACCCGGCTTCGCTCACCGGGGATGTGCCCAATAACGGCGCCCCGTCGGCCAGTGGCCAAACGCCGCAGGGAATCATCGCGGCGGCAGTGGTGAATCCGGCCACAATCCGGTCCGACCTGTTGATGTCCAATCCAGCGGTGCCGGGCTTCTTCGCATCCGTCCAGTGGAACTGGGCCGACCAGGCGCAGTTGGCGCTGGGGCAGACGTCGGGTGTGCTGTTCCTCACGTCGAACGCGGGTCCGGCATGGGCGTGGGCGGAAACGGAGTCGCCCGGCGGATCAGGAGCGCCCGGGGATGTGCCGTTCGCGGCGCCGGAACCGGCCACCTGGCTGCTGATTGGGACGGCGCTGGTGGGGGTGGGCGTGGTTCGAAGGCGTACTGCCGGATGAGGGTTCAGTACGATGGTGGCATGAGCGAAATCGCCAGGCTGAAGTTGACGCCGGAAGAGGACCTCGAGATTGACCGCAAGGCCGAGTTGAAGTGCGAGTACCACGATGGGGAACTGTTCCCGCTGGTGGCGGTGAGCCTGCAGCACGCGGCGATTAGGGCGAACCTCACGGCGAGTGTCGTTCCGCGTCTTCGGCAGAGGGATGCCGGGCGGTTCTCGCTCTGCGGGTTCGAGTAAACCCCCGCAAGTTCGTTTATCCGGATCTGGCGATTATCTGCGGAGAACCGGCGCTCACCGATGAGCATCACGACACGCTGACCAACCCCTTGGCGATTGTCGAAATTCTCTCACCGAGCACCGCCGACTACGACTACGGGGGCAAGTTCGCGCTCTACCGGAATTCACTTTGTCCGGTATTAGCGTGCCGCTCGCCGAGATCTACGAAGGCGTCGAGTTTATTCCGACAGAATAGCCTGACGTTCTTCCACCGGCTGGGGCGCCACATCGTGGTGCGCGTTGAGAAAGCGCACACAAGTGTTC
>JANRLE010000388.1:0-21242 GCA_033762895.1 Bryobacteraceae bacterium
TTTTCACGCCACCATTCTGCATGCGCTGGGGCTGGACCAGCATAAGCTGTGGTACCTGCACAACGGGCGGCATGAGAAGCTGACCGATTTTGGCGGGTCGGTGATCAGGCAGGTGTTCGCTTAGAAATCGCCTGCACCTCACGCCAGCATCTTCTTCACCACCTCGCCGCCCAGGTCCGTCAGCCGGTAATCGCGCCCCTGGTGGCGGAACGTCAGCCGCAGATGGTCGATGCCCAGCAGGTGCAGCAGCGTCGCCTGCAGATCGTGTACATGGACCTTGTCCTCCACGATGTTCAGCGCCAGTTCATCGGTGCGTCCGATCACCTGGCCGCCTTTGATGCCGCCGCCGGCCATCCACATGCTGTAGCCGTTGGGATGATGATCGCGGCCGATGGAGTTAGGATCATCCGGCCGCCGAATTTCAGACATCGGTGTCCGGCCGAATTCCCCGCCCCAAACCACCAGCGTTTCATCCAGCAAGCCGCGCTGCTTCAGATCCCTGACCAGCGCCGACGCCGGCGTATCGGTTTCCTGGCACTTCTGCGGCAGCCCCTTCACCAGCCCGCTGTGATGATCCCAGCTTGCGTGCATCAGCATCACGTAGCGCACCCCGCGCTCCACAAGCCGCCGCGCCAGCAGGCAGTTGGTTCCGAACGTCTTCGATTTCTCGTTGTTCAGCCCGTACATCTCCAGCGTCTGCGGAGACTCCTTGGAAAAGTCCAGCAGATCCGGCCCAGACATCTGCATGCGGTAGGCCAGTTCATAGGAGTGAATGCGGGCGGCGATCTCGGCATCGCCCGTCTGCTGCTGGTGCTCTTCGTTCAAATCCCTGAGCAGATCCAGACGCAGCCGCTGGGTTTCTCCGGTGATGCCCTTGGGATTCGAAAGATAGAGAATCGGCTCGCCCTTGCTGCGGAACACCGTACCGCCGTAAGTGGTGGGAAGGAATCCGCTGGACCAGTTGTCCGACCCGGCGCTGGTTCCCACGCCCGAAGCCAACACCACAAAGCCCGGCAGATTCTGTGACTCGCTGCCCAGCCCGTAGGTGAGCCACGCGCCCATGGTGGGCCTTCCGCCGATCATCGATCCGGTGAAGAGAAAAAGCTGGCCGGGATGATGATTAAACGCCTCGCTGTACATTGACCGGACCAGGCAGACGTCATCGGCCACCGAGGACAGGCCAGGCAGCAGTTCCGAGAGTTCCATCCCGCATTGTCCCTGCCTGGCGAATTTGAACGGGCTGCCCATCACCGTCGCCGTGGGTTTGATAAATGCGAGTTTCAGATCCTTTGTCATGGAAGCAGGCAGCGGCTTGCCGTGCCACTTCTGCAACTCCGGCTTGGGATCGAACAGATCCATCTGGCTGGGGGCGCCTTCCATGAACAGGAAGATGACGTTCTTGGCCTTCGGCGCAAAGTGCGGCTTCTTCGGTGAAAGCGGATGAACAGCGGCACTCAGTCCATCGCGCTCGAACAGGCTCGCGAGGGCGATGGAGCCGATGCCGGTGGCGCAGTCGCGCAGGAACGCCCGGCGGGAATTGACGGCAAAAAGTTGATCGGGTCGCATCGGCGTTACTCCCTGGTGATGAATTCGTCGAGGTTCAACAGCACGGTGGAGAGCGCCACCCAGGCGGCGGACTCCGGCTGTTCGGCGGCGGTGGAGCCCGGCAGGGCCAGTTCCCCGGCCGACTTCGTGTCCTTGTCGAACACCGCCTTCTGCCGTTCAAAATAGGCCTGAAACTTCGCCCGCTCCGATACGGTGGGGAAACGGGAAAGGGCGCGGAGCGAGGCCGCATTGAGACGCGCGTCAAATTGTTCACCGGCCGAGATGGCGTGATAGGCCAGCCCTTGCGCGGCTTCCAGAAACACCGGATCGTTCAACAGATTCAGCGCCTGCAGGGGCGTGTTCGAACGGTCGCGCCGGCACTGCGCCACGTTGGTCTTCGGTGAATCGAAATTCATCAGCATGGGATAAGGCGTGCCGCGCTGAAAATGAATGTAGAGTCCCCGCCGGTACTTGTCGGCGCCCTTGCTTTCCGGCCAGGCGACGCCCCAGCGATTGCCGTAGTTCAACTCGGTGACGCCGGCCGGCTGCGGAGGACGGATGCTTCTGCCACCCACCTCGCGGCTGATCAGTCCGCTGGCGGTCAGGGCCGCGTCGCGCACCTGTTCGGCAGGCAGCCGCAGCCGGTTCTGCCTGGCCAGCAAGGCGTTGTCCGGATCGGTCTCCTGCAACTCCGGCCGCGCCTTGGAGGACTGCCGGTAGGTAGAGGAAAGCACGATCTCCCGAATCAGCGATTTAAAGCTCCAATGATCCTGAAAGCGCGAGGCCAGCGCGTCGAGAAGGTCCGGGTGCGAGGGAAGTTCCCCGCGCGTTCCAAAGTCCTCCACTGACTTCACCAGGCCCCGGCCGAACAACTCCGCCCAGATCCAGTTCACGGTCACCCGCGCCGGCAGCGGATTCTCCTTTGAGACCAGCCAGCGTGCCAGGTCGAGCCGCGTGGCCCTGGCTGTAGCCGCGCGCAGCGGCGGCAGGATGGCCGGCGTGCCGGGCTGCACCTCAATGCCGGGCGACTTAAAATCGCCGCGCACACGGAGGTGCGTCGCATGCGGGGAGCGGTCTTCGGCAATGGTCATCGCCTGCGTCAACTGCGGATACTCGTCGTACAGCGCACGCAGCTTTTCGTCCAGTTCCTTGAACTTCAACTGCTTGTACCTGTCCGGACCGACGGCGAAGTTGTAATTGCGGACGAAGTGAGTGGTGAGAACATCGGCCTCGCGCCGGGTTCGTTTCGCGGGTGGGATCTGCAGAATTTTCGCGCCATCGCCTCCGTCGGTAAGCGTGATCAGCACGGCCCATGCCAGATCCCAGTCGGTCCGTTCGCCAGGATGCTTCAGCGTATATAGGAGCTCTTTTTCCCAATCGGCCTGCAACTGGGCGACGTTGTATTCCTTCAAAAGCGCGTCGCGTTTGGCGCGGTATTCCCCGCGGCTCAACAGCCATGGGCCGATCTCGCCGGGCATGGCGGCGTCGATCTCCACTTCCTCCACGTTGTCAAAGAAGGCGAACATCGAATAGAAATCCTTCTGCGTGAGGGGATCGAACTTGTGGTCGTGACACTGCGTGCAGCCGGCAGTGAGCCCCAGCCAAGTGGTGGCGGTGGTGTTGGTGCGATCGACGGTGTTTTCGAACTTGAACTGTTCGTTGTCCACGCCGCCTTCGCGGTTGGTGAGCGTGTTGCGGTGAAAGCCCGTGGCCACGCGTTGCTCGGTGGTGGCGTTTGGAAGCAGGTCGCCGGCAAGCTGCTCAATGGTGAACCGGTCAAACGGCATGTCCTCGTTGAGCGCTTTGATCACCCAGTGGCGGTAGCGCCAGGCGTAGGGCCGCTCCCAGTCCTTTTCGTAGCCGTCGGAATCGGCGTATCGCGCGCGATCGAGCCAGGGCCGCGCCCAGCGTTCGCCGAAGTGGGGCGACTGCAGAAGGCGATCCACGCGCCGTTCATAAGCTCCGGGATGAGCGTCGGCATTGTATTCGGCGATTTCAGCCGGGGTGGGCGGCAGACCCGTGAGATCGATATGCAGCCGCCGCAGCAGGGTCAATCTGTCAGCTTCAGGGGAAGGCTTCAGGTTGTCTTTCGCCAGCCGGGCGAGGATGAAGGAATCAACGCTTCCCTCCACGCGCCGGATCTGCTGAAAGGCCCAATGAGAGCTGCGCGGCGCGGCGGTGGCGGCGGGGGCGGGCGTATGGGGCCACAGCGCGCCGCCGTCGATCCATTCCTTCAATCGCGCGACTTCGGCTTCTGTGAGTTTCGGCCCGGCGGGCGGCATCAACATCACACCCTTGGCGCCGGCCACCCGTTGAATGAGCTTGCTATCGGCGCTCTTGCCGGGAACAATCACGGGGCCGGAATAGCCGCCCTTCATCGCGTCCGTTTTCACGTCCAGCCGCAGCCCGCCGATCTGCTGGACCGCGCCGTGGCAGGCGTAACAGCGGGCCTTGAAGACCGGTTCCACATCCCTGGCGAAGTCAGCCGCCCAAAGCGGCAGCGATAGCAACAACGAAACAAGAAGCTTTCGACGCATCCCGTTCAAATTTTAAGCCGCCCGGAAGTGGCGGGCAAGTCTCACCTGATGAGACTTCGGATATCCTGGAATGAGACAATGGCCGTCGACGCCGTATTGCGAGCCTGCCGGATTCTGGAGTCCTTTCCACCGGACGAAGCAGTGGCCCGTGTGCAGGATTTGGCCGCGCGTACCGGGCTGCACAAAGCCACCGTCTCCCGGCTGCTGCAGACGTTGGAAGCAGCGGGCTTCGTGGAGCGGGTGGACCGCGGCGGCTATCGCTGCCGGATCCGCGTGACGCGGCCGCGCCGGCTGCGCATCGGCTATGCATCGCAAAATGAAGGATCGCTCTTCGCTCATGAGGTAACGGAAAGCCTGCGCCGCTTTGCCCTTCAGGGAGACGTCGACCTGCTGTTCTTCGACAATTGCTACGACCCGGAGACTACCGTGAAAAACGCCAGCCGCATGCTGCGCGAGCGCGTGGACGTGGCAATCGAGTTTTCGACCTTCGACTCGATTTCTCAGGTATTGGCATCGAAGTTCCAGCAGGCCGGCGTACCGTTGATTTCCGTGGACCTGCCGACGCCGGGGACCACTTTCTTCGGCGCCAACAACTATGAGGCGGGGCGGATGGCCGGCCGCGCGCTGGGCCGATGGGCGAAGCAGCACTGGGGCGCCGCCGATGAAATCCTGCAGATTGAATTGGCCGCAGGCGGGCCGCTGCTGCAACTGCGACTGATGGGCGCAATGGCGGGACTGCGGGAAATGCTGCCCGCGCCGGCGAACGTCGTGAAACTGGATGGCGAGAACAGTTTTGAAGGAGGGCGCCGCGCCGTGAGGAGCCACATCCGTTCCCGCAGGGCCCGCCGGACATTGGTGCTGGCGATGAACGATCCGAACGCGCTGGGGGCGCTGAGCGCCTTTCAGGCCGCGGGCCGGGAACAACATTGCGCCGTGGTTGGACAGGGCGGAACAGCCGATGCACGCCAGGAACTGCGGCGCCCCGGCACGCGCCTGATCGGCACCGTGGCGTACTTTCCTGAGCGCTACGGGGAATCGCTGGTACGGCTGGCGCTGGATATCGTGGCGAGAAAACCGTTGCCGCCGGCGGTGTACACCAGGCACCGTCTGCTGACGCCGAAGAACGTCGGCAAGGTGTACCCGGCGGAACCGGCGCCGTAGCGGATAAACTAGAACACTATGCGTCTCTCCACCACCCAGTGGCTGATCTGTTTCGTGGCGGCCCTCGGTTTCGCTTTCGACATTTACGAACTGCTCGTGCTGCCGCTCATTGTCGGCCCCGCGCTCAGCGAACTCGGGGGCCTGAAACCAGGTACCCCTCCGTTTAACGAATGGGTGGGCTACCTGTTTTATGTGCCGGCCATTGCCGGCGGCCTGTTCGGTCTGGTGGGCGGCTACCTTACCGATCTGTTCGGACGCCGCCGCGTGCTGGTGTTCAGCATTCTTCTCTACGCGTTTTCGGCGATGGGCGCCGGATACTCCACGTCGCTGTCCATGCTGCTGTTCTTCCGGACGACAACCTTCATTGGCGTTTGTGTGGAATTCGTGGCCGCGGTGGCATGGCTGGCTGAGTTGTTCGACGATCCGGCGCAAAGGGAAAAGGTGCTGGGGTTCACGCAGGCATTCTCGTCGGTGGGCGGCCTGATGGTGACCAGCGCCTATTACCTGGCGGTGACCTACGCCGATTCGATTCCAGCCATCTACGGCCAGCATGCGGCGTGGCGCTACACTCTGATTTCAGGCGTGATTCCGGCCATTCCGTTGATGCTGATCCGCCCCTTCCTGCCGGAGTCGCCGGCCTGGGAACGGAAACGCAAAGAAGGTACGCTCAAGCGCCCCAGCATTGCCGAACTTTTCGCGCCGCAGTACCGGACCACAACATTAGTGACGGCGCTGATGTTCGCATGCAGTTATGGCGCCGCGTTCGGCGCCATCCAACACTTGCCGCGCATCGTTCCCGGACTGCCGGATGTGGCCACGCTGGCCCGGCCCGCGCAACAGGTGGTGGTGAGCGCCGTGCAATTCTGGCAGGAGATCGGCGGGTTGGTAGGCCGTGTGCTGCTGGCCATCCTGGCTGTCTATATCGTCAGCCGGCGGGGACTGCTGCGTGTTTTCCAAATCCCCGGCCTTGTGCTGGTGCCGCTGGTCTTCTTCTATCCGGCCAAGGATGACCTGGGCCTGTTGAAGGCCGGCGTGTTTCTGGCCGGCATGATGACGGTGGCGCAATTCAGCTTCTGGGGCAACTACCTGCCGCGCGTTTACCCCACCTACCTGCGCGGTACGGGCGAAAGCTTCGCCGCCAACGTGGGCGGGCGGATGGTGGGCACTTCCGCCGCCCTGCTCACCACCACGCTGGCGAACACAATGCCGGGCGCCGGTCCTTCCGCCAAACTGGCGAACGCGGCGGCGCTGGTGGCCCTGCTGGTATACGCGGTTGGGTTCATCGCCAGCTTCTGGCTGCCGGAACCACCCGAAAAACTTCCCGAATAAAATATGCGATCCGTTTTTTTCGGCTCCGGTCCTTCCCACGAAGATCAGCGCCCTTCTGACTTTGTGATTCCCACGCCGCTGGGCGCCGAGGAACTGCGTGTGCTGGGCTGCCTCATCGAAAAGCAGTTTCTCACGCCGGATGTTTATCCGCTCACCGTCAATTCACTGGTCAACGCGTGCAATCAGAAGACCAGCCGGGAGCCTGTGGTCTCCTACGACGACGACACCTGCCTGGCCACGCTGGACATGCTGCAGCACAAGGGGTTAGCCACGCGCATTACGGGCGCCGACCACCGCGTGCCAAAGTACAGGGAACTGCTGGGCGAGCGAACCAACATGCGCCTGTCCGAGATTGCCGTGCTTTGCGTGATGATGCTGCGCGGTCCTCAAACGCTTGCTGAACTGAAGGAACGCACGCAGCGCATCCATGAATTCGCCACCATTGAGGATGTGGAGGCAACGCTCGACCGCCTGATGGAACGCGAACGGCAAAACCTTGTGGTGAAGCTGCCGAAACTGCCGGGACACAAGGAAGTCCGATACATGCACCTGCTGGCGGGACCGGTGCCGGTGGAGGAACTGGCGGCGGCCGTCACCGCGCCGCGCCACGCGCCGCAGGACGACCGCGTGGCGAGACTGGAATCCGAGGTGGCGGCGTTGAAAGAGCAGGTGCAGCGGCTGGAAGATGAGTTGCACCGGTTTCGCCAACAGTTTGATTAGGCGTCGCAAGGACTTTCGTTGTCTCCCCGAAGTGGGGCCAAATGGTGTATAACCATTAGTCATGCGACTTCTGATTCTGGGCTTAGTCTCCGTGGTCTCCCTGTTTGCCCAAAGGGCTGAGACACACTACTTTCGCGCGGTGATGCTTCCTTCCAACGAAGTGCCCGCGGTGGACATCAATGCATCCGGCGGCGCGCTCATCGTCGCCCACGTTATGCGGAACGCCGCGGGAGAGGTGGCCTCCGGCTCGGTCGATTTCATCATCAGCTACAACATGCCTGGCGCGGCCAGCTTCACCGGGTTGCACATTCATCGCGGAGTGCGCGGAGAAAACGGTCCGGTGGTCATCAATACGGGCATCGGCGGCGCAGCCGGGAACGTGGAAGACGCCACCGGGCGCGCCGGGATGCGCCGGCAGGCGCAGGCGCCTCCCACCAACGCGGCAGCACTTTCGGCTCTGCGTGACATGCTGGACAATCCGGCGGGTTTCTACGTAAACCTGCACACCACGGTGAACCCGGGCGGCGTCATCCGCGGCCAACTGATGGTTCCCGAAATGACGACGCTGATGACGCTGATGTCGCCGCGCAACGAGGTGCCGGTGATTGACGGATTAAACGCTTCGGGTATCAGCGCCATCCGCGCGATGCGTACTTTCGACGATGCGGGCAACCTCACCTCCGGCATGGTGATTTTCGAAACGATGTACCAGTTTCCGGCGGCTACCGGCTTCACGGGCTTCCATATCCATACGGCCCCTGCTGGCGTCAACGGTCCGGTGAGCATCAACACCGGCCTTGCCAATGCGCAGTCAACCGAAAGCGGCACCGGCATGCTGATGTATCCGGTTGAGATCGCCCTTACCAATCAGGCGGCGGTGAGCGCGCTAAACGGGCTGTTCACCGATCCTGCGGGATACTACGTCAACCTGCATACTCCGGCGAATCCGGGCGGAGCTATCCGAGGCCAATTGCGCAAGGCGGATCGCAATGTCTATCAGGTGAATCTGCTTCCTTCCAACGAAGTGCCGGCGGTGCAGTTGGAGGGCGGCAGCGCACCGTCGGAAGTGGTGATCAACACGATCCGCGGCGAGGATGGCTCCATCATCGCCGGACGGTTCGAGTACAACGTGAACTACCGCTTTCCGGGCGCGGCCGAGTTTACCGGCCTGCACATTCACAATGGCGAAGCCGGCGTGAATGGTCCGGTCACACTGAACAGCGGCCTGGCGCTGGCCGATGGGGAAGCGACGGAATCGGGATTTGGCAACATATCCAGATTCGGGCTGACGGTATCCGAGGCCGGCCTCGCCACTTTGAATTCGCTGTTGGCGAGTCCGGAGAAGCACTACCTCAACCTGCACACACGAGCGAATCCGGGCGGCGCAGTGCGGGCGCAAATGGGCGCCGCCATCGGCCGGCCCGCCGTGGGTGAAGCGCTGAGCGCGATTCTGAACCCGGGGCAGCGCAATGCCGCGCCGGGCGGTATGGTTTCCATCTTCGGGGCGCGTCTGGCGGCTGCCAACGGTGACATACAGTCGTGGCAAGGTTCGCGGCTGCCCACGTCGTTGAACGGCACATCGGCCACCATCGGCGGGCGCGCGGCGCCACTGTTGATGGTGTCGGAAGGGCAGATCAACGCAGTGGTTCCCCACGAAACCGCGGAAGGGATGCAGCCGGTAGTGGTTCGCAACGCCGGTGGCGACAGCGCGGGATTCAACATGATGATCGCCCGCTTCGCGCCGGCCATCTGGCTGTTTGGGGAAAACGGCGGGCAGATCCTGCGCGGCGACAACCTCAACTTCGTCTCGGCGGAAAACCCCGCCCGGCGCGGCGATACGCTTTATGTGTGGTGCACAGGGTTGGGCCAGACCACGCCGCCGCTTGAAACCGGACAGGTAGTGGCGGAATCACCGGCCCGCCGGAGCGAAGCGGTGACGGCCACCATCGGCGGAAGCGCCGCCACGGTGAGTTCCTCAATTGCAGCGGCCGGCATCCCGGGCGTGTATATCGTCACGCTTCAGGTTCCGGCCAACGCCGCGGTTGGCATGCAACCGTTGCAGCTCCGCATCGGCGGCGCCGCCTCGAATACCGTAATGGTGCCAGTGCAATAACGACCGGCCGTATCAGCGGTATAATCGGCCTTCTGAGAGCAATGCGAATCTTTGCGCTGCTCGCGGCGGCCGGTGTTCTTGCGGCGGAGCCGAAGCTGGTCTGGCGCGGGCCAAACGTCACGCTGCTGGGTGGTCCGTCGAAAGACGGGGCGTGGCTCTCCTATGTCGATTCGGGTGAACTTGCGGTCCGGGATCTCCACTCGGACCGCACTGTTTTTCTGACGCGGAAGGCGGCGGGTTCGAAAGAGTTTGCCTATTTCAGCGTGATTTCCCGCGACGCAAAGCGTGTGGCCTACGCCTGGTTCAACGACAGGGGCTTCTATGAACTGCGGGCAGCCAATCTGGATGGCACCGCGGTGGAGGTGCTCTATTCCAACGAAGAGGCGGGCTTTGTGCAGCCCTGCGCCTGGACTCCGGACGGGAAACAAATTCTGACGCTGCTGTTCCGGAAGGACAACATCAGCCAGATTGTGATGATGCCTTCCGAGGGCGGCGCGCCGCTGGTGCTGCGCTCCCTGAACTGGGTGTATCCCAAGCGGATGGATCTTTCGCCCGACGGGCGCCACATCGTCTACGATTCGTTCGCCTCCGACGATACGGGCGACCGCACGATCTTTCTGCTGTCAGTGGATGGCACGAAGGAAACGAAACTGATCAGCGAACGCGGCAATCACCTCTTCCCGCTCTGGACGCCCGATGGCAAGGGCATCGTATTCGCCAGCGACAGCGGCAATGGAATGAGCGCGCGGATTCTGGAGATGGCGGATGGAAAACCGGCCGGGCGGCCGAGGGAGCTTGCGGCAAACCTCGGCAGGTTCGTTCCACTCGGCATCACCTCCTCCGGCGGATACTACTACGGCCTGCGCAGCGGGGGCACGGACGTATACGTCAGCGGCAACGCGCGGCCGGTGTCGATGCGGTTTCCCGATCGCAACCGCGCGCCGGCATGGTCGCCCGATGGCCGGTGGCTGGCCTATCTTTCCCGCCGTGGGAGTGAGAACTTCGGCCAGGAATCGCGGGTCATCGTGCTGCGATCCGTGCAGGGCGGCGAGGAAAAGGAAGTAGGGGCGAAGCTGGCGCATCTGGAGTCGCTCTCATGGTCCCCCGACGGCAAGGCGATCGTGGTGCGCGGCAGCGACAGGCAGGGGCGCGGCGGCCTCTATCGGGTTGACATCGAAACGGGCGGGACGAAGGCGCTGGTTTGGGATGAGGCGGCGGGATTCCGCGGGCTGGATGGCGGTCTGCCGGCCTATTTAAAGGGCGATGAATTACGGACTACGGAGTCCGTTTTGGCTACATGCGAAAAGGGACGCGCTTTTGCCGCCGACGGCTCCCGTTTTGCGGCGCTGTGCGGAAAGCGAAGCATCGTATCTTATATTGACGGCAAGACGCGCACATGGGAAGCGCCGGTGGCCGATCCAATGGAACTGGCGTGGGTGCCTGGCGCGGATGCGTTTGTGGTGGGCGATGGCCGCCAGCTTTGGAGGGTTCCGTTCGAAGGAGCCGCGGAGAAACTCGACCTGCCCGAAGATCGCATTCCGGGCATCAGCGTGCATCCCAACGGCAAGGCGATCGCCTATACGGCGGGCAGCGCGCAATCGGAGATCTGGTGTCTGCAGCTTGGCAAGTAGCGGTATTCCTGCTGGCGGCGGCCGACCGTCCGGTGATCCCTCTGGGGCTGGATGCGTTTCTGCCCATTCCGGAGGACAACCCCATGACGGCGGAGAAAGTGGCGCTGGGACGCAGGCTGTTCTTCGATAAGCGCCTGTCACGCGATGGCTCGGTAGCGTGCGCCACTTGCCATGAACCGGAGAAAGCGTTCAGCGATTCACGTCCGTTGGCGATCGGAGTCCGCGGGCAGAAAGCGGCGCGGCGCTCACCGCGCATCGTCAACCGCGTGTACGGAAAATCCTTCTTCTGGGACGGCCGCGCGGCAACGCTGGAGGAACAGGTTCTTGGACCCATCCAGAACCCCGTGGAAATGGATTTGCCGATCCGCGAGGCGGCGGCGCGCACCGGGCTTGGTGAGGCTGAATTGCGAAACGCGCTGGCCAGCTATGTACGCACCATCCTTTCAGGCGATTCGCCCTATGACCGGTATGTGGCCGGGGACCGCGCGGCGTTGAGCGCGGTGGCGCAACAGGGATTACAGCTCTTTCGCGGGAAGGCGGGCTGCACGGCCTGTCACCTGGGACCGAATCTCACCGACGAGGGATTCCATAACACCGGCATTGGCGGGGATGAAGGACGCGGCAGGATCACGGGAAAGGCCGGGGACCGGGGAGCCTTCAAAACGCCCAGCCTGCGCGAGGTGGCCCGCGCGGCGCCCTATATGCACGACGGTTCGCTGCTCACCCTGGACGACGTGGTAGAGCACTACAACAAGGGTGGCGGAGGGAAGCCCAACCTTGACGCCGAGATCCGCGAGTTGCACTTGACGGCGCAGGAGAAAAAGGCGCTGGTGGAGTTTCTGCGTTCGCTCAACGGCACAATCAGCGAAGGGTTGAAATAGATGACGCCGCTGCTGTTGGCCTGGCAACTGGCGCAACCGGTGGATCCGGGCGAACTGCGTCCGCTGTATGAAGCGGCGGTTGCGCGCCGGGGGAGCACGCAGGCCATGCGCGACCTGGCGCTGTTCCTGCTTCGCCAGCGAGATTTTGCGGGCGCCGCCGAGTGGCTGCGGCGCGTGGTGGCGGCAGAAGAAACCGGCGCTGATCTGGAAGCGCTGGGCGATGCGCTAGCGGGCGCCGGCAGAAAAGAGGAGGCCGCCGCTGCCTACGAGCGCGCCGGATCGCCCGATGCGCTGGCGAAGCTGGCGGGCATGCTGCAGAAGGAGCAGGCGATCGCCATTTACAGAAAGGCTTTGTCGCTGCAGGAGAAGGCCACCGGGCCTAATGACGCCAAAGTGGCGGTCCGGCTGAACGACGTGGCGCTGCTGACGCGGGAAGAGGCGCTGTTTCGCAGGGCGCTGGCGATTCAGGAGAAGGTTTACGGACCGCGCCACCCGGAAGTGGCGACCACGCTGAACAACCTGGCCTCGCTGCTGCTGGAAACGAACCGGCTGGTAGAGGCGGAGGCGGCGGCGCGGCGCGCCCTTTCGATTCTCGACGCCACGCTGGGTCCGCGCAACGTGCGCACGGGAGTGGGCGCCAGCAACCTTGCGGACGTGCTGATGGCGCGCCGGCGGCTGGTGGCGGCGCGAGGGCTGTACCAGAGGGCGATGTTGATCTTCGAGGAAGCATTGGGCGCGCAACATCCCTGGACACGGGAAGCAAAGGAGGCCGTGGAGCATGCAAGGTAAGATTGCGCTGGTGACGGGCGGATCGCGTGGTATCGGGCGGGCGATCTGTGCGCGTCTGGCTGCCGGGGGCGCTCATGTCATACTGCACTATCACCGCAATCACGAAGCGGCAGAATCGGCCCCTGCCGCGCGCCGCATCGCCGCCGACCTGGCTTCGCCAGCCGAGATTGAGAGGATGTTCGCTGAGATCGGTCCGTTGGACATTCTGGTCAACAACGCCGGGATATGGAAGGCAAGCCCGGTTGGGGCCACCACGCTGGAGCGGATGAATGAGATTGTCGACACCAACCTGAAGGGCCCGTTCTGGGTGATGCAGTGCGCCCTGCCGCTGATGCGGGATGGCGGACGGGTGATCAACATCTCCTCAGTGGCCGGACGCACGGGCGTGGCCGGGGGCCGCAGTCTTTATGGCGCAACCAAGGCCGGCATTGATTCGCTGACGCGCAACTGGGCGCTGGAGCTGGCGGGGCGGGGAATACTGGTGAACGCCGTCGCTCCGGGCTACGTCACCACCGATATGACGGCACAGCATCTCTCCGATCCGGCCACCTTCCAGCGCGCCATTGACCGGCATCCGCTGGGGCGGCTCAGCGTGCCTGAGGATGTGGCCGATGTGGTGGCGTTCCTGTGTTCCGAAGAGGCGCGCTTCATCACCGGGCAAAGCATCAACGTCAGCGGCGGGTTCGTGATCTAAGGGGAATCAGCGCGTTTGAGGGAGCATAGACGCCGATCCAGTGATTGGCGAACGCCAGGTGCGGATGGGGCCTGGCCTTCGGCATGTGGCAGCCCGCGCAGCTTTTACCCGTGACAACGGCGCGATGCTTCGGCCTGGCGTGGCAGGCGGCGCAGGCGGCGTCCACCGGTTTTGCGGCTCCGTGTGGATCGTGGCAGGTGAAGCAGGAGAGCCGGCCGCGGCTCTGGCGGAAACATTCGCTCTGGCTCAGATACAACGGCTGGTGGCGCGTGTTCCAGGCATTGGTCCAATCGGTGTCTTCGCCGGCGGCGGGCGGCATACGATGGCATGCGCCGCAGAAATCGTTGATGCCATCGGCGGTGAGGCGGTTGGGGTTGAAGATCTCAAGCCGGTCGCCTTTGCGCGCGATGTGGTTCGCTCCGGGGCCATGGCAGGACTCGCAGCGTACGCCAGGTTCGGACGGCTGTATGCTCTCGTTCTCTCCAAGCGAGAGCTTGCCGGTGGAATGGCACTGGAAACAGCGCAGGATTCGGGAGGCCGGATCGAAAGTACGATAAAGGACGCCTTGCACGTTCTTGTGGCCAGGCGTAAGGTCCTCTCCTTTGATGGCGGCATACCAGCTCCTGCCGTGCTCCACATAGGTGTCGGCGTCCACCTGACTGACATAGGTGATGGCCTGCGCGCCAGAACCAAACGCCCAGCCGGCTTTGATGCCGCCGGGGGCTGGTTTCAGAGCACCCGCATGGATGCTCTGTGATTGGCTTCTGTACTGGGCCGGATGACAGCCCGCGCAGGCTTTCGACCCGGTGTACTGGCCAGCCGCGGGGCCGGCCAGTATTAGAATCAGCAGTGGAAGGCTAGAATACAAACCTGCCACTAAATTGTAGCTGACGGCCGAAGACGCCCGGACGCTGGCGGAACACTTTGCCGAAGTTGGAGCTGTTGACGTTGAGTTCCGGAGAATCCGGTGTGAACGAATTCATCAGGTTATACGCTTCCATCCGCAGTTCGAACTTCAAGCGTTCGACGATCGGGAACTCCTTGGCCAGCGTGAGGTCGATATTGGCAAAGCGGGGTCCGGTGAGCTTGGGGTATTGCAGCGGATTCTGCCGGCGGGTGAAAGCGGGCAGCAGTTTGATTTTCGAGGTGTCGAACCAGCGGTCCTTTTGCGGATCGGACAGCGTCGGATCTCCATCCACCAGGTATCCGGGGAAGCGGATGAAGAGGCCGGTGTTGAAGCTGAACAGGCCGCTGACGGCCCATCCGCCGAGCACGGCGTCCGCAACCGGGTGCATCGCGCTCATGTACTTGCGGCTCTTGCCGAAGGGGATTTCATAGATCGCCGCGCCGGTGAACCGTTGCCGCGCGTTTTGCGCCGGCTGCCAGGTATAGTTGCGCGTGAAGGTGTCCTGCTCGTCGTAGAACTCCTCATTGGATTCGCGATTGTAGTTGTAGCCGATGACGAAGTTGAACCCGTTGGCGAAGGGCCGCTGGAACTGCATCTGCAGCGACTTGTAGCGGTTTCCACGTTCGCCCCGCAAAGTTTCCACCAGTGAGCCGTATTGCGGGTAAGGCCGCAGCAGTTGGAAGACGTTGACATTGCGCTGCGTGCGAAGCTGGCCCGGCATCTTATCGGCGGGCAGCACGTTAAAGAACGGATTCGGCACGGACTGGTTCACCGCGTTGCCGACGTTGTATCCGATTCTCGGATCCACCTGGTTCAAGTCGATTCCTTGCGGCTGGTTCCGGCCCAGGTTCATGAAGAACGTGATGTCCGCCAGAATGCGGCCCGGCAACTGGCGCTGCACGCTGAAGTTGATGCGGTCATTGATGGCGGGGTTGAAATCCTGCTGGTACCAGGTGGTGGAATCGCCCAGGTTGTTATACCGTCCCAACCGCTTGCCAACAACCGGCACCAATCCGCCCGGATAGGGATTCGAGATCCGCTGTTGGGGAACGCCCTGCAGGTCGGCAATGCCAAAGCTGGCGGCGTCGAAGCCGGGGTAAGGAACGCTGCCCAGGGTGTTCAATCCGTCGGTGAGGGTCGCAGGCACTGAGTAGCGCGCGAACCCGATGCGGATCGCCGTATTGTTGTCGACTCTCCAGGCCAGGCCAAGCCGGGGGAGGAAGATGCCCTTGGGCGCGTTCCACGAACCGCGGTTATCGGCATCGGTAAACACCCACGCGCCGTTGTAAACGGGCGCAGCCGAGCGCAGAGCAGCCGCGGCCTGAGGGATCTGGGGGGCGTTGGCGCCCTGGAATTCGGGGATCGGACTGGTGAGATCCAGAAAACGCGACAGCCGGTCTTCGGGATCCCGCATCGCGGTGAAGTACTCATAGCGCAGGCCGAAGTTCAGGGTCAGCTTCTGGCTGAGCTTGAAGTCATCGTGGAAGAAGAAACCCGTGTATTCCACCTGCGGCCTCTGCAGCGGGATGGAGCGGACATCGGAACTCTGGTTGAAGGCGCCCAGCAGGAAGGTGGCCCAACCGTCGCCGCTTTGGCTGAGATTGGGATTGTTGAAGGTGTTGGCGGTGGTGTTGGGCGCAAAGGCGAACCGCGCAGTCACCGGACGCACGGCCACCGTGTTCTCATGCCGGAACTCGCCGCCGACCTTGAAATAGTGGCGTCCGATGTTCTTCGACATCTTCGATTCGATGTTCCAGGAGTTCGGTTCCTGGAACCAGTAGTTGCCGCGGCCGAGCACAGTGCTCGATCCCGGCTGCGTCACGGTGACGCCAGGATAGTAGATGTCGGGCCAGTTGGGCGAGTAGGGCTTGTACCAGGCGTTGCCGGGCCAGAATTTTTCCCACCCCGATTCGGGCATCGTGGCCGCCGGAACGCCGAACGAATCGATGATGGAATTGTAGGCGCCGCGGACGTTGATCACGGTGTTGGCGTTGAGCGTGTAGACCGCGTCGCCGGAAAAGCTGAGCGAGTGACGGATGGATCCGTCCACCGGCTGCGCAACCGAACCGCCGGTGTAGTCGTCCTGCTCGGTGAATGTGCGGAACTGGTTGTAGCGGCCGAACACCTTGAACTTGTCCGAGACGTTCCAGTCGGTGCGATTGGAGGCGTTCCAGTACCTGAAACGGTTGGCAAACCCGGCAACGAAATTGTTGAGCTGGTTGTTGCCGGTGCCTGGGCTGTTGGCCTTCCAGACGTCGCCGAGGATGATGCGCGAAGTGGGATCGATGCGGCTGCCGGGGATGACGTTGCCCGCAAAGGGCTGGCGTGTCACCGTCTGCCCGCTCACCGTGGTGGTGAATGGATCGTAGATGGTGCGCGGCCCTCCGGCGGCGGCGATGGATTGAGAGAAATCGCCGGTGCGTTCGCGATCGGTGGGCAGCGTATTGAAGGCGCTACGAGGCTCAATGGTGCGCCACCCTTCGTAGGAGAAGAAATTGAACAGCTTGTTCTTCTTAATGGGATTACCGAGGGTGCCGCCCCAGACGTGCTGGCGGGTGAGATTCTCGCGGCGGGTGACGCGGTCGGCCATGGCGTTAAACACGGGGTTGCGCCCAAGGTAGTAGGCGGTGCCGTGGAAATCGTTGGTCCCGGACTTCATGCTGACTGACAGCGTGCCGCCGGCCGAATGCCCGAACTCGGCGTCCACGGCGTTCTGCTGCAGGTTCACTTCCTGCACCGCGTCCATGGGAGGCGTGTAGCTGGATTTCTGCGACGTCATCGAGGGCGAGCCATCAAGGATGATGTCGTTCTTGGTATTCGTATTGCCGCCGACGTCGAACTGCGACGCGGCCCAGTGATGGAAGGGGCTCTGCTCGGTGCTTGACCGGATCACCGTCGCCGGATTGAGGGAAACCAGCAGGAACGGATTGCGGTGGATGATGGGCAGCGTGTTGGCCATCTTGGTATCCAGCGTCAGCGCCATGGTGGAGGTGTTGAAGTTCACCGCCACGGGCGAAGCTTCCACCGTGATGGACTCCATGGTAGAGCCGGCCTCAAGCATGGAGTTGACAGTGACGTCGCCGCGCGCCTGCACGAGGATGTTCTTTTGCACGAACTTGCGGAATCCCTGCAGTTCCACCGAGACGGTGTAGGTGCCGGGAAGCACAAAATCGAAGATGTATTGTCCGGTTTGGCCGGTCTGCGCCGTGGCGGCGATTCCGGTATTGTCGTTGACGAGCGTGACAGCCGCGCCAACCACGACAGCCTGTGTCTGGTCGGTGACGACGCCCTGAACTCTTCCGCGTACGTCCTGCGCAAAGGCTACATTCAAAGCCAGCAACAGGGCCGCGAGGTGCCGTAGCAGTGGAAACATTCTTTGCCCCCCTGGAGGAAGAAATAGTTTGACTGTTACGTTATGCTATCTGCCGCCCCTTGTCAACTCAACCTTTTCTAAAGACATCGTTTAATTCTGCTAAACGATCGCGCGGGAAGGCGGAGCGGACACTAAAACCGGGACGGAACGGAGGGAAAGAAGCGGCGGCGGGCGTAACCCGGCACGCTCCGGCCGGATCTAAGCTATTGAATGGTGCCACTCGCGCTCCTGCTTATGCTGGCCGCGGCCCCGGCGTCGGGCCAGATGCTGGTGCGTCCGGATTCCGAAGACGGGCGCAAGGTGTCCGGCTTTTTCCGTATGGCCGAGGCGGAAAAGGCGAAGGATTCACTGCGCTGTTCGGCGGTGCGATTGCCGCCACGAATGGGCTTCGACTTCCGGATGTGGTCGGGCTATCAGGTGACGGTGCCGGCCAGGGAGTTTGGCGGCAAGGCGGGCGAATTGGCGATTCTGCTCCGGGTAAAGGACAAGGAGAGCGGCAAGGAGTACTATTTCTTCTCCGGAAGGTTTCAAATCCCGGTTGTGGAGAACCTGAAGAACCAGGAACTGGTCTTCGACGGCGGCTTTTACGCGGGCAAGGGCGCCTACGAAGTGGATCTGGTGGCGGCCGATGCCTCCTCGCGGCTGTGCCGCAAGGGCTGGTCGATTAAGGCCGATCCGGGCAAGGTGGATGCGGGGCTGCCGGCAAACACCGTCTCGGCGATGACCCCGAACCGTTGGCGGGGGTTTTCGCCGGCCCCGGGCGCCGCCATCAGCCGTGTCACCATACTGCTGCATGCGGCTCCGGTGAGGCGGCGGCGCTTCGTCAGCAAGCTGTCCGGACTCGACCGCGCGATCCTGCTCAACAGTCTGACCTCGGTGTTGACCCGCGGCAGTTTTAATGCGGCACGCGTGGCAGTGTTCGATCTGGATGGCCGACGAGTGCTGTTTGAGGCCGAAGAGTTCACACCGCAGTCCTACCGCAGCCTGATCCGCACACTGGATCAGGTGAATTTCGGCACCGTGGACATCGCCACGCTCAATCGCGGGCCCCGTCCGGACGCGCTGCTGGCGGATCTGCTGGCCAGGGAACATGCGGCGGAGAAACAGTCGGACGCGATTGTGTTCCTGGGGCCGGCGCACCGGCTGGCCGGGAAGATGCTGGACGAGGTGAAGGAGGTGAAGCTGGAGTTGCCACCCACCTACTACTTCACCTTCAGTTGGTTTCGGGTGGCGCCGGCCGATTGGATTGACCGGGTGGTGAAAAAACTGGCGCGCGGCAAGGTGGTGCCCATCGCCACACCGGAAGACCTGTCCAAGGCGATCCTGAATCTGAGCAGGCAGCAGGGCTCCTGAGAGCCCCGCGTTTGCCACAAGTTCGGGAGCCATCTTGAGTATCCCGCGAGCCACCCCATGGGACTCAGCGGATCGGGCGTAGGACGTTGTGGTAAACATAGTCACCAATACGCTGGCCCTGAGCCAGCCCCGCGACACAACTCGCCCGGAAATGGATGCCCGCGAGTACCCGAGAGTTGGCGTTCTCAAGCGCGGCTTGCGAAAAGCTGTAATACTGCCGGGCTGAACCCGCAAAAGGCGGCCCTGCGGTCAAACTGAACGCAAGGTAGTCGGTGTGGAAGAACCTCATCATCACTTCGGCCGCCGCCGCACCGACCGTCGCGTGCCCCGAAGGCCATTCCGGAATTGCCGGAGTGTTCAGGAAGGCGTTCCAATCGGACTCTCCAACGGTATCGAGGTTACCGTCGAGGTCGCCGTCGCGAATCGCCGTGACAGGCCGCCAAAAGTTGAAAAGGTACTTCGACTCGAAATTGGCGAAGTAACCATCGGCAAGCGCAATATTCACCAATGCGAACAGCCTGCCGTTCTCCCATAGGTCGAGCCGCTGTTGCTCTGAGGCACTCCTTGCGATGCGATTCCAGGATTGTGCCGAAGCTTCGTACCAGTGCCGGGCAATCTCGCTTTGTTCATCGGTGCGCATCCGGCTGGTGGCGCCACCGACCAGCTTCACCTCATTGACCTCATAAGCGTACTGATCCACACTGAGGTCTGGCGGCGGATCGACGCGATATTGCGTGACGTCGCGGAGTGCAAACGGTGTCACATTGCCCCAGTGCGGGACGATCGGCGCAGCATTCGCGGGCGGTGTCTGACGGTATTGGCCGGGCAGAGAACCGGGCGACCATGCAGCCGTTGCGTTCGCGCCATCGGCGCTTCGCCGGCTCAAGATTAATGCGGCCGCGGCCTGGCCGATTGCCACACCGCTCGCTCTCGCACTTGCGTCGGAAACTTCCGCGAGCGCCGCAGAGTACGCCGTTTCGATACTCTCCCGTTGCGCCGGAATCAGGGCGATCAGCGTGTCGCGCGCAGCGGCGGCTACCGCCGCTGCCGGAGCCGCTCCTTGATCGGCTCGCGTCTCCAGGGCATAAGGCGCGTTGCGGCGGTCGATGGCGTTCAGTGCGTCATGGATGGCAATGTGCACAATCGCGGACGTGCGCGTCTGCACGGGAGGAGCTTGGCCCGCGGCCAAGGCGGCACCCATCGCCACAACGTTCCAGTTAGTCACCTGGTCGGCGCGAAGGGTGGTAAGTCCGAGGACAATAAACGTGAAAAGCCAATTTTGAAGTTTCAATGAACTTCCTTTCATGGGGTTTGAACTACACCAGCAGTATGAGCGGGTGGTCTGGAGCGTTCAAGATGTAGCGCAGGATTTCTTGCTGAGCGTCTAACTATATGAAAAAGGGACAATTACTAGCTCGTCTGAGCAGACGGTGGTCTTTCCGGATTGCCCGCGCTATACTGACGCAACAGCATGGAGCCATCCGCTGCCGGCCAGGTCTTGCGTTTTGGCGTTTTTGAGCTCGATCTAAAGAAAGGACAGCTCAGGAAGGGCGGCGTCCGTTTGAAGCTCCGTCCGCAGGCTTTTCACGCCTTGGTCTTGCTCGCCAGCCGTTCCGGTGACCTGGTAACCCGCGAAGAGATCCGGAAGAAGGTGTGGTCCGGCGACCTCATTGTGGATTTCGATCAGGGCTTGAATTTTTGTATTCGCCAGGTCCGCAGCGCACTCGCCGACAACGCGGATGCACCGCGATTTATCGAAACAGTTCCTCGCCGCGGCTATCGCTTCCTGGTCCCGGTGGAGACGCTGGACCCTGTTCCGGTTGCCCATCCTTCGCTTCAGACCCAAGTCGCACCTCTGGTGGTCGAAGAGCCGGCGCAAGGTGACGATCCGGAACCGATGGATCGCCCGGTGGCTGACGGGCCCATGCGGGGTAGCGTTTTTTTTGCGGCGGCCGGCCTGACGGTACTCGCCTTGCCAGCGCTGGTATTCTTTTCGTGGACGGGTTCCCGGCACTGGGCGAAGCAACCGGCGGCGGGCACGCAGATCCGAGCCATCGCCGTCCTTCCGCTCGCAAATCTTTCCGGCGATATCAACCAGGAGTTCTTCGCTGACGGCATGACCGAGGCCCTGATCGCCCGTCTCTCGACGCTGCGAGATGTGCGAGTGGTCTCCCGGACATCGGTGATGCAATTCAAACAATCGGGCAAG
>JANRLE010000389.1:0-12144 GCA_033762895.1 Bryobacteraceae bacterium
CACCACCGTCGCGATGTTCGCCGCCAGGCTGGCGAACCTGCCCTTCAGCTTCACCGCGCACGCCAAGGACATCTATCTCGGTGAGTTGAATCCGAAGGATCTGTTACCCCGCAAAATGAACCGCGCGAAGTTCGTAGTAACCTGCACGGAAGCGAATAAGAAACACCTGGATACGTTACGGCCGGAAGGCGCCGCGCCCGTGCACGCCATCTATCACGGGCTGGACACGGGCCTGTTCGCCCCGCCTTCCCGCCGTGAGGAGACCCCGCCGCCGCTCATTCTCTCCGTGGGGCGATTCGTGGAGAAAAAGGGCTTTGAATACCTGGTGGAAGCGTGCGGCATGCTGCGCGACCGGGGCTACACGTTCCAATGCCAGATCGTCGGCGGCACGGACGCATACCAGCAGACGGTGCAGCAACGTATTTCAGCCCTGCGCCTGGAAGAGGTGGTTATCCTCAGGAACGCCGTCACACAGGAGCAGTTACGCGACATTTACGCGGCCAGTACTGTGTTCGCACTGCCCTGCCAGGTTCTCGACAACGGAGACCGCGACGGCATCCCGAATGTGCTGGCCGAGGCGATGGCGATGCGCATGCCCGTGGTGTCCACCAATATCTCCGGCATTCCGGAGCTTGTCACCTCGGGTCATAACGGACTGCTGGTGCCGCCCAGAGACGCCGCGGCCCTGGCTGAAGCGCTGGCCGCCCTGTTGGATGATCCTTTCCTGCGCCGCCGCCTGGGACAGCAGGCGCGCACCACCATCGTGGATGTTTTTGATTCCCGCCGCAATACGATGCGCCTGGCCGAGTTGTTCCTGGAAGCCGTTGGCGGGCAGCCGCCCAGGCCAGCCCCCGTTGAGGAGTTGTCTTGCTGACCGCCGCGCCGGTCTGCTTTCCGATCCTGGATCCCGAGCATACCAGCCGCGCGTTCTTGGACGCGATCCTGGAGAACCGGTTTCAGTTCAACGGAGAGGTCCACCGGCTGGCCGATGCTTTTGACTGGACACACAATCCCAGCAGCGACATCGAGTGGCTGATTCTTCTGCACAAATTCTATTACGCGCCCGGTCTTGGACTTGCGTATCAGCAAACCGGCGACAGCAGATATTTGAAGAAGTGGATGGAGCTGACGGAATCCTGGATCGATTCCGCGCCGCTCGATTTTCTCACAAGCGACGTGGCCGGACGCCGTATCCAGAACTGGATCTTCGCGCTTCACTACTTCGACGATGGCCGCCTGCCGCCGGCGTTCCGGGACAAATTCGTAAGGTCGATTGAGGCGCAGGCCACGCGGCTTTGCGGCAATCTCACACCCGCGCGCAATCACCGCACGCTGGAGTTGTTCGCGCTTCTGCTCACCGCCGTTATGTTTCCGGAAATGGACGGCGCCAGCGGGTGGCTGGCCTTCTGCCGCCGGGAGATCCCCGCTAATCTGAAGGCGGACCTCCGCCCCGATGGCGTCCACTGCGAACAGTCGACCGACTATCACCACATCGTTCTGCGGAATGTGCTGGCGGCGCGCCGGCTGGCGAAATATAACGGCGTCGATATGGGCCCGGAGTTCGACGAGCGGATCCGCAAGGCCCTCGAGTTTTCGCTCCACATACACCGGCCCGATGGCGTGATTCCGTCGCTGAGCGACGGCGATAACGCCAGCTTCCTTCCGCTGCTGGAACTGGGCTATGAACTCTACGGCGACGAGCGCTACCGCTATGTCGCTTCGAAGGGCGCCTCCGGCCAAGCCCCTTCTGAAACCAACAAAGCATTCCACGATGGTGGTTACTACATTCTGCGCAGCGGCTGGGGCGCCAATGAAGCATACGGGGACGAGCGGTATCTGGTCTTCGACTGTGGCCCGCTCGGCGAAGGCAACCACGGCCACCTGGACCTGCTGAGCTTTGAAATGTACGCCTACGGCCGGGCGCTGGTGGTGGACCCGGGGCGCTACACGTATGACGAATCTGGTGACGTCAACTGGCGCGTTCTGTTCCGCGGCACCTCCCACCACAACACGGTAACCGTAGACGGCCGCAACCAGACGCGTTACGAATTTCATAAGAGAAAATTCAAGATCCGCGGACCCGAGCCCGAATACCGCCTTACAGGATTTGGCGGGGACTTCGTCAGCGGCATGGCCGCCAGCCACGAGTACGATGTTGTTCACCATCGTGAAATCCGCCTGATGGAAGGCCGTTACTTCGTGATCACTGACCGGCTGCAAAGCCCGTCTCGCCACCAATACGCGCTGCACTTCCATCTCAGCGCTGCGGCTCAGGGAAACACCACGATTCGCCATGCGCGGGGCCGCGCCAGGATCGACTCTCCCCATCTCGTCATGGAACTGCAACAAAAATCCGGCATTCGTTGTTCCGTGGAGCCCGGCTGGGTGTCTCAAGTATATGGAACACGGCAACCGGCGCCGATCGTGAAATTCGTTTCCGAAGGCGCCAACGTCGAATTCACGACGCTGCTGTATCCATATAAAGACTCCAGACCCGAGGTACTGCCGTGACGTTTTCCCTTCCGCCTTCCGCCCGCCGCTTTCTGGTTACCGGAGGCGCCGGTTTTATTGGCAGCCACGTGGTGGACCGTCTTCTCGAGTCGGGGGCGGAACGGGTGGTGGTGGTCGACGATTTTAACGATTACTACGATCCCAGGACAAAGTGGGAGAACATCGCCGGCCACATCGCCCACCCCGCTTACCGCGTGGTGGTGGGGGACATCCGGGATGCGGGCCGGCTGGAACGGATCGCCCGGGAGGAGAGCTTTGACTGTGTGGTGCACCTGGCGGCGCGCGCCGGCGTGCGCCCCTCGCTCAGTGAATCGCGTCTCTACCAGGAGGTAAATATCGCCGGCACGCTCAATCTTCTGGAACTGGCCCGCGACCATGGCTGGAAACATTTTGTCTTCGCCTCCTCCAGTTCTGTTTACGGACCCGTAGCTACACCACCGTTTCGCGAGGACGCGCCGCTGATGCCCATCTCGCCTTACGCGGCTACCAAGGCCGCCGGCGAACTGATGGTGCATACGTTCAGCCATCTCTACGGGCTGCGCGCCGTCTGCCTGCGCTTCTTCACGGTGTACGGACCGCGGCAGCGCCCGGATCTGGCGATTCATAAGTTCGCCCGCTCCATCGTTGCCCGCCGCCCGATTCCCGTCTATGGCGATGGCTCCTCCGAGCGCGATTACACCTACATTGACGACATCCTGCAAGGCATCGCCGGCGCCATCCGTTACTCGGTGGAGGGGCCGGCGCCGTTTGAAGTGGTAAACCTGGGAGAGTCGCAGTGCATCACGCTGGAGCGGCTGATCAAGCTGCTGGAGTCGGCGATTGGCGAACGCGCAATTATTGACCGCCGCCCGGCACAGGCCGGCGACCTTCCACTGACTCACGCAGACATCGCCAAGGCCCGCCGTTTGTTTGACTATCAGCCTTCCATGCCCATCGAAGCCGGCGTTCGCCGCTTCGTGGAATGGATGCGAACCTCGGCGGTCCCCGCCGCCGCGCTGCGGAGAACGGCGTGAACGATCCCAGTCTTCCACAGTTGGCCACGGCGCTGGATGCCGCGGCGATGGCCGGCATTCTTGGCCGCCAGTGCTTGGCTCCCGCCGGGCGTTTCCAGGTGCGGGACTGCCGCATCAGCCACATCCGCTACCGGCCCGGCCGCACCTGCCTCATCGGCTATGAACTGCGCGTCCGCGACATGAGCAGGGGCGAAGAGTTCCACCATCTGCTATGCGGGCGCATGGGGGAACCGGCAGCCAGCGCACACCAGTGGCGAAAGGCATTGGCGCGGCCGATGGCGCCGGTGGCGGCGGGCGCCCCTGTGACGCACATCCCGGAAATGGCCATGGTGGTATGGGCTTTTCCCAATGAACGAAAATTGCGGGGCCTGGCGCGCCTGCTGGATCCCGCCGTTCTGCGATCTGAAGTGTTGCCCGCGCTGTTGCACGGGGAAGAGGTTCGCGCGGCGGCCTCGGAACTGGTTCATTATGTTCCCGAGCACGGATGCGTCGTTCGTGTGAAGGCCGATGGGCGGCCGGCTCTGTACGCAAAGGCCTACGCCGACGATCTGGGTGAACGGACATTCCATTACATGTCTGAATTGTGGCGCCTGCGCCTGCCGGGTCTGGTCACGGCGCGGCCGGTGGCCTATGCCGACCGCGTACTGTGGCAGGAAGAGGTATCCGGTATCGCGGTAACCCCATCCGGCACGGACGCGGTTACCGCCTGCGCGCGTGCGCTGGCCGAACTGCACCAGACCGCGCTGAGCGGTTTGCCGCGAGCGGAGAAGACACCTCAGGATCAACTGGAACGCACACGCCGCCAGGCGATGGAAGCGGGATTGGACACGCGCCGCCTGGATGCGGTCATCGCGGAACTGCTCGCGCGCCTTCCCCATCTTGAACCGTTACCGGAAGCAACGCTGCATGGCGATCTTCACCTGAAGAACTTCGTTCTGGCGCCAAAGGGCGCGGCGCTGATCGATCTGGATACGCTTCGCCGAGGGAATCCGCTGGAAGACCTGGGAAGCTTCATCGCGAACCTCGCCTACCGCGGCGCACCCGAGGATGTCATTGCTTCCTTTCTGGACGCCTACACACAGGCCGTACCGTGGCGCGTATCCGAAGCGGCGCTTGCCTGGCACGCCGTTTTCTCACTGATAGCCGAACGGGTGTTCCGTTCCATCAGCCGGCGCAAGTGCGATACCGAAGCCACAATTGAGAGGGCGGAAAAGCTGCTTGCCCGCTCGGCCGCCAGCGCCAACATGGAACGGTTCCGGCGTGCGGCGCAAGCTGTGGACGGCGAGCCTCTGGACATTTTTTACAAGACCTACCGGCGGCACAGGTCGCTGCCGAAATCGGAAGTGACGGTCTGTTATCGCACGCCGCAAGGCGCCATCGGGGTCCGCCGCATTGGCCCTGATCCTGCGTCCTGGTTCTTTCCCCACGATCCCGCGATGCCCTGGCTTGCCCTGGTCCCGCAACATTTGCCTGTTTCCACCCGCGCCGTGGACGTCAGGATTCTCAACTACCGTCCGCTGAACCGATGCACGTCGCGATACCGCCTGGACACCGATAACGGCCGGGTGACGATCTACGGCAAGACGTACTGTGACGAGCGCGGCCTTGCTGTCCACCAGCGTTTCGAAATGTTGTGGAAACTCAGCCGGGAAGGCGGACCGGAGTTTCCGATGGGCCGGCCCCTCGGCTATTGCCCGGAAACCAGAACGGTGTGGCAACAGGCCTTCCCTGGTGAGCCACTGGTGAACCGGCTGAAGCGAGGGGGTTTCGACGCCGCACTGGCTGGTGCAGCGCAGCGGTTGGCCTTCCTGCACCGAAGCCGGATCGAATGCCCGCACCGTATGACGTTGGACGAACAGCTTCAGGATCTCGACAAGAAGATGGAGAAGCTGGCCTTCGTCCTGCCTGCGCTCGAGACAAGGCTGCGGAGGATGGTGCGGTCTTTGGGTGAACGTCTGCCGCTGCTGAGTCCGGCGTGCGAGGCAGTCGTCCATGGGGACTTCCACTTGAGACAGTTGATGGTGAACGGCAACCAGACCGCGCTGTTCGACTTTGACGAAATCGGCACGGGCGATCCCACGGAAGACCTCGGGCGTCTTCTCGCCGACCTGGAGAGCTACGGCTTCGCTTCGCCGTTGGTGGGCCGCATCCGTACTCTCGTCCTCACGGCGTATGAAGAGGCCGCCGGCGATGCGATTCCCGCGGACCGGTTGGCATGGCACACCGCCGTGCAACTGCTGACGTGCGCCTATCGCGGCCTGCTGCAACTGCGCTGGGACATGGAAGAGCGCGCCGCGGCGATGCTCACCCTGGCGGAGGCGCAGCGATGAAGCCCCGCCTGCTGTTCTATTGCCAGCACGTGCTGGGCATGGGCCACATGGTCCGCAGCCGGGAGATCGTGCGGGCGCTATCGGACTTCGATGTCTGGTTCCTGAATGGCGGCGAACCCGTGGAAGGCTTCGGCTTTCCCGAAGAGGTTCGCGTCGTCCAACTGCCGCCCATTACCTCGGACGTCGAGTTTCAGGGGATCTCTGCGCCGGAAGAAATCAGGACCGCGCGGCGCGAAAAACTGCTGGCAATCTCGGCCGAAGTACAGCCGGATATAGCGGTCGTCGAGATGTTTCCCTTCGGCCGGCGCAAGTTTGCTTTCGAACTCGTGCCGTTTCTCGAGGCGCTTCCCGGCGGCGCGCTGGTGGTTTCCAGCGTCCGCGACATCCTGGTGAGCAAACGCGATCAGGCCCGCCATGAGGAGCAGGCTTGCAGGCTGCTCAATGAGCACTTCGACATGGTGCTGGTGCACGCCGATGAAAAATTCCAGCGTCTGGAGGAAACGTTCACTCGCGCGGCCGATATCCGCTGCCCGGTTCACTACACCGGATTCGTTACCCAACCGGTGTCCGGCGCGCGCAAGGAAAGCGCGCGGCCATCGATCATCGCCAGCGCCGGCGGAGGCCGTGTGGGCTTCGATCTTCTGGATAGCGCTGTTCGGTCCAGCGGACTGATTTCGGCACGGCTCCCCCATGTCCTCGATGTCTTTGCCGGCCCTTATCTCCCTCCAAAGGAGTTCGATGCGCTGGTGCAATCGGCCGCCGGTGCGCCCTGGATTCGCATCGAACGGTTCGCTCATGACTTTGCGGAAAGGCTGATGTCCGCGAACCTGCTGGTGAGCATGGCCGGCTACAACACCTGCATGAACGTGCTGGCTACAGGAATTCCCGCATTGGTGTTTCCCTTCACTGGCAATGGCAACGAGGAACAGACCATTCGCGCGAAAAAGCTGGAAGCGCTGGGACTGCTCAAGGTGATCCGCGATCGCAGCGTTTCCGCGCTGGCGGCGCAGATGGTGGCTGCCATTGGCGAACCGGAGGCCGCGGCCGGGACCGTGCTGGATCTGAATGGCGCGGCCAACACGGCTTCTCTTCTGAAAGGACGTCTCGCCCATGCTTGAACGGCTGCGCAGTGTGCTGGGTGACCGTGCGGCTCCGCTCGATGTCTTCTTCCGCGACGATGACGCCGACCGGGACATCCCCGAACTGCGAAGGCTCGACGCGATGTTTGCCCGTCATGAAGCGCCCGTCGCGCTGGCTGTCATTCCCGGCACGCTGACGCCGGAGTGCGCTGCCCTGCTACGCTCGCGGCCCCACATGGAGCCGCACCAGCACGGCTGGATCCACGCCAACCATGAACCGGATGGCCGCAAGTGCGAGTTCGGCCACAGCCGCACATTCGAACAGCAGCTTATCGACATCGCGCGCGGATCCCAGCGGATGAGCGAGTTGCTGGGCGCCGCATGGACACGAGCTTTCACGCCTCCCTGGAACCGCTGCACGGCGGAGACCTTCCGCGCGCTGGACGAACTGGGGTTCCTGATTCTGTCGAAAGATGCAACCAGCCCCCCAGTCGCAGCGCACCGGTTCCGCGAGGTCTCCATCGGCATCGATATCTTCCGCTGGCAGGGCGGGGCGAAGCTGAAATCCGAGGAGGAACTCATGGCGGAGTTTGAAAAACGCGCCGCGCTGCCCGGCCCCATCGGCATCCTGCTGCACCACAAGGTGATGGATGACGCCGCATTCCAGCTTGTGGACAGCCTGCTGGAACGGCTGCGGGCATCCCGGACGGTCAGCATTCACACGCTGGCGGCTCTGGCCAACAAGGAACAATCATGAAACGTCCGCCACAGCGTTTCGAGCAAATGGTGCGCGGCCACCTTCGGGAAAATGCCGCCGGGCTGGCCTTGGCCGGCGCCTGCATTGCCGGGTATTCCGCGGCGGAACTGCTGGCGCCTTGGCCGCTGAAGCTGATTCTGGACCATTTGCTGCTGGAAAAGCCTCTGCCGGAGACGCTGCGCTTTCTGGCGCCCCTGATCGCGGAGCGGCCGGAAACGGCCATCATTCTCATCGCTTCGGCCATTTTGGGAATTGCGGCTCTGAAGGGATTATTCTCTTATACGCAGGTCTACGTCACCTCGCGCATCGGATATCAGATCGTGCACAAGGTGCGCCGCGAGTTGTTCGCCCACCTGCAGCGGCTCTCCCTCTCCTTTCATAGCCGCTCCCGCGCGGGCGAACTCCTGACGAAAGTCACCAGCGACACGAACGTGTTGAAGGACGCCTTCTCCGGTTCTCTGCTGGAACTGGCCGGGCACACGCTGACGCTCACAGGCATGTGCGTGATCCTGTTTGCTTTGAATGCCCGGCTGGCGGCAGTGGTGGTGCTCACCCTGCCCCTGCTGGCGGCGTTGATCTTCACCATCTATAAACGTGGCAAAACGTCGGCGCGCAGGCAGCGCGAGAGCGAAGGCGTGGTGGCCGCGCGTATCGGCGAAATTCTGCATCTCACGCCCCTGGTTCGCGCTTTTGCCCGTGAACGCGTGGAGGAGGATCGCTTCGAGCAGGAGAGCGCGCGGACTCTGGAGAACAGCATCCGCACGGCGCGAGTGGAAGCCGCTGCGGGCCGCGCCGTGGAGATTACCCACGCGGCGGGAGTCTGGGCCGCGGTCCTGTTCGGCAGCTTGCTGGCATGGCGCGGCGAGATGACGCCCGGCGACCTGCTGGTTTTTTCAGCCTATCTCACCAGCCTCTACAAGCCCCTGCGGAATCTCGCCAAACTCTCCACACAGTTTTCCAAAGCGATGGTGAGCGCAGAGCGCATCGAGCAGATTCTGGCGGCGGAACCGGACATACCCGCCCTCCGCGGCGGCGTTGTCGCGCAAGGATTGGCCGGCGAGATCAACTTCTTTGAGGTGACGTTTGGCTACGATCCGGCGCGCCCCGTGCTGCGCGGCATCAACCTTCGCATCAGAGCCGGCGAGCGCGTCGCACTGGTGGGCGCATCCGGAGCGGGCAAGTCCACCATCGCCGGCCTGTTGCTTCGTTTCCACAAGCCGGACTCCGGCCGCATCCGGGTGGATGGTGTTGACATTCAGGACTACGATTCGGAGTCCTACCGCCGCCAGATCGGCGTGGTGCTGCAGGACACGTTGTTGTTCGGCGCCACCATCCGGGAAAACATCGCCTACGGCAAACCGGACGCAACGTCCCAGGAGATCGAAGCGGCCGCGCGGCAGGCCGCGGCGCATGAGTTTATCGCATGCCTTGCGGATGGTTACGCCACGGTAATCGGCGAACGCGGGTCCACCCTCTCCGGCGGGCAGCGGCAGCGCATCTGCCTGGCCCGCGCCATCCTCATGAAACCCTCGCTGATGATTCTGGATGAGCCAACGTCGGCTGTGGATGCCGAATCGAGCCGGCTCATCCATCAGGCGATTGAGCAGGCGCAGCGCGGCAAGACGACCATCGTCATCGCGCATCAGTTTCACGCGATGCGGACCTTTGACCGGATTCTGGTCCTGGACCGCGGATCCATCGTGGAACAGGGCAGTCATGACGAACTGCTGAAACGGCAGGGGCTCTACTGGGAGCTTCACCAATCCGAGGAGGTGTCTATATGATCCGTCTGATCCTGAGCGTTGTGCTCTTTGCATGTAGTTCGCGGGCGCAAACACTGGTCACCGGAGTGGTGGAGGACAGTTCCGGCGCGGCGGTTCCCAAGGCGACAATCACGCTGACCACAGGAACTGGCGGGAGCCGCACCGGAACAACTGACGGCGGCGGAAAGTTCACTTTCGATGCCGTGGCAAGCGGAAACTATACCGTCCGCGCCGAGGCAAAAGAAATGGAACCGGCCACAATGAAGCTTGCCGTGGCGGCGGAACCGCTATCTCTCAAGCTGAAACTGAAGGTGAAGAGCAAGGGCGAAGAAGTAACTGTCACTGCCTCAAAGGGGAAACTGGAAGAGGAATCCGTCACGTCCGACCGCAACGCGGACCGGTTGAATTTCGAAGACGAAACGTTGGATGGACTGCCCTCTCCAGGTGGCGACGCGCTTTCCGTAGTGGCCAGGTTCCTCTCGCCTTCGGCCCAGGGCAGTGAAGGGGTGTCGATGGAAGTGGACGGTGTGGAGGCCAGCGCCGCCGGGCTGCCCGCCAGTTCGATCCGCCGCATCCGCGTGAATCGCAACCCGTATTCGGCGCAGTACCGGCGCCCCGGCAAGGCGCGCATTCAGGTGTATGGGGAGGAGGGCTCCTATCGCAGGTACCGTGGCAGCATCGGCTATGCGGCGCGCAATTCGGTCTTCGATGCGCGCAACGCCTTCGCGATGACCCGCCCCGATCTCGACCGCGGACTCTTCGACATCAACATGGGCGGCCCCATCCAGCGGCAAAAATCGGCGTTCTATGTCAACTTGGAACACTATCGCAACAACGAATACGGCGTGGTGAACGCGCGAACGCCGGATGGACCGTTTGTGGCCAACGTTCCCACCCCGGAACGCCGTCTCCGCTTTCTTGGCCGCTACGAAACACGCACTGAAATGCACACGATTGTGGCGAACTACAACTATCAGGGGCAGAGTGAAGACAATCGCGGCGTGGGCGGGCTGCGCCTTCCCGAACAGGGCGTGCCCGATGAACTGACGGCGCACCGGGCACAATTCTCAGATCGCGCGCTGCTGTTCGATCGCGTGTTGAACGACTTCGGCGTGGTGATGCAGCATGAGGATGCCGGCCGTGGTTTCGCCACCACGGACCCAACCATCAAGGTGCAGGGCGCGTTCACCGGCGGCGCGCCGCAGACCTTCCGTTTCCGGCGCGAACGCTATGTGCGGTTCCGGGACAAGGCGAGCGTAAGCCTCGGCCGTCACAATGTGCGCTTTGGCGTGGAGGCGCGGCCTGCGTCCTTCGATTCCAGGGATCGATCGAACTTTGGCGGAACCTACGAATTTGCCGACCTAGCTTCCTATGCCGCGGCGCGGCCCATCCTCTACCGCGTCAATCAGGGATCGCCGGAAGTCACCTTCGGGCAGCATGAGACCTCCGGCTTCATACAGGATGAAACCAGGCTGGCCAAGGGATTGAGTGTGATGGTGGGGCTGCGCTATGGCTGGCAATCGGACGTGGAGGATGTGAACAACTTCGCCCCGCGCATTGGCTTTGCGTGGTCGCCGCTGAAGAATACCGTGATTCGCGGCGGCGCCGGCGTGTTCTATGAACGCGTGACCGAAGACGTGGCGCAACGCAGGCTGCTGTGGGATGGAAATCGGATTCGCGAGTCGGTGTTCCTCAACGCGTCGTTTCCATCGCCTTTCAGCGGGCCTGCGCTTCTCCCTCCGGCCAGCATCGTCATTCGCGCCACGGACATGGTTGCGCCGCGCCTGACGCAGGCCAGCCTGGGAATCGAACAGGAGTTGTGGAAGCGGACCACGCTGGCCGTGGAATACCAGCATATGCGCGGCGTTCATCTGCTGCGTTCACGCAACGTGAATGCGCCAACGGACCCGTTCGGCCCCCGGCCCGATTCTTCCTACTTCAACATCAACCAGGTCGAATCCTCGGCGTCCATGTCAAACAGGGGGCTTTCTGTGACGCTGCGGGGTTCAGTGAAAAAATGGCTCACCGGCATGGCACAGTATACGCATTCGCGCACTGAAGACGACACCACCGGCGCATTCAGCTTTCCGGCAAACCACTACGATCTGCGGCCGGAGTGGGGCCGCTCGGATTACGACCAGCGCCATCGTTTCAACGCGTTCTCCATGGCCGATCTGCCCGCAGGCATGCGGATCGGTACGTTCGTCACAGTGGCTTCCGGCATGCCGTTCAACATCACCACGGGCAGGGATAACAACGGTGATTCCATCGTGAATGACCGGCCCCCCTTCGCGGCGCGAAATTCAGGATTTGGCCCGGGACAGGTGACGGTGGACCTGCGATTCACAAAAACGTTCCGCGTACCTCGCCTGATCAACAGCTCCAGCAAATCGCAAAATCTTGAGGTCAACATCGACGCCTTCAACCTGTTCAACCACACCAATCCGGAGAGCTATATCGGCGTGATGACGTCGCCGTTCTTTGGGCGTGCGAACGCCGCGCTGGCCGCTCGCACGCTGCAGTTTTCCGTACGTTACCGCTATTGATCAGGCCAGCACTTCGGTAATCACGCGGCCGCCGATGTCGGTGAGCCGCTTGTTGCGGCCGGCGTGCAGCACCGTGAGCCGGTCCTGATCGAGGCCCATCTGCTGAAGGATCGTCGCATGCACGTCGCGCATGGGGATCTCCGCG
>JANRLE010000390.1:0-4472 GCA_033762895.1 Bryobacteraceae bacterium
ATTTTCGGGCGATGGCGGACCCGTTACAGGGGTGTGGCGGAAGGCGAGCGGGTCAGCGGCATTGACCACACCGGGCATGACTTCTCTTACACGATCGCCGGCGCCGTGGATGCCAGCGGAAGGCTGGCCGATGGGCGCCCGTTCAAGGACGTCCGTGAGTTGAAGGCGATTTTTGCGGCCCAACCGCGCCAGTTGGCTCGCAACCTGCTTCATCAATTCACCGTGTACGCCACAGGAACACCGGTCCGTTTTTCAGACCGCGCGGAGATTGACAAGATACTGGACGCCTGCGCCGGTAACGGCTATCGCACGGGCGATTTGCTGCACGCGCTTGTGCAGAGCAGGATTTTTCTTGGAGGGAATTGACGCATGAAACCGCCGCACGTTTCCACCTCATCCTCACAGTTGCCGCGCCGCACGTTCCTGCGCGGCGCCGGCGTAACGTTGTCCCTGCCGCTGCTGGAGTGCATGAGTCCCGTGTTCCTGCGGGCCGGCACGCCGAAGCCGCCGCGCCGGATGCTGATCATCGCCAACAATCTGGGCGTTCTGCCGAAGCCGTTTTTTCCGCGGACGGCGGGCCGGGACTACGAACTCTCGCCCTATCTTTCTACGCTTGCCGACTTCCGCCAGGACTTCACGGTGTTCAGCGGGCTGTCCCACCCCGGCGTCACGGGCGGGCACAGCACCGACAATTGCTTCCTTACCGCGGCGCGGGGAGCCTTTAAGAGCGGCTTTCGGAATTCGATTTCCCTCGATCAATTCGCCGCCGAAAAGCTCGGGCAGGTCACCCGCTTCCCTACCCTGAACCTCGGTGTCAACATCGACAAAGGCAACCGCAGCCTCTCCTGGACTCGCGATGGCGTGCTGTTGCCGGCCGAGGATAGCGCGCCGAAGCTCTATGAGCGGATGTTCGTACAGGGCGACCAGGAGGCCGTGGCCCGGCAGTTGCACCAACTGGAAAGCCGGGGCAGCATCCTCGATACCTTACTCGATGAGACAAGACGGTTCACACGCACCCTGGCGAATGAAGACAAGGCGCGTGTGGATCAATACCTGACCTCGGTACGCGAGGTGGAAGAGCGTCTGCAAACGGCCCGTGCCTGGGAGCAGCGGCCGAAACCGGCGGCGCCGCAGTCCGCGCCGGCCGACATTCAGGACAAGAAACTCTTTTTCGAGAAATTCGACCTGATGCTGGCCACGGCGCAACTGGCCCTGGAATCCGACTCGACGCGCATCGTCACCCTGATGGCCGACGCTTTCTTCACGCCCGTCTACAAGCTGAATGAGCAACAGACCACCACGGAGAGTTATCACGGTCTCTCTCATCACGGCCAGGCCGAAGGCAAGGTGAAGCAGCTCGAAGAAACCGACAGGCAACAGATGCTGTTGTTGAAGAAATTGCTTGGCCAGCTTGCGGCCAGGAAAGAGAACGGCCAGCGTCTGCTGGACCAGACGATGGTTCTCTACGGCAGCAACATGGGCGATGCGAATATCCACGACAATACGAATCTTCCGATCCTGCTGGCGGGCGGCGGATTCCGGCACGGGCAGCACGTCGTCTTTCGGCGCGACAACAACACTCCTTTGTGCAACCTCTTCGTCACCATGCTCCAGCGGATGGGCGTGGAGAGTGAGGCCTTCGCCAGCAGCACGGGGCGTGTGACGGGCCTGGAAGCGGCCTGACAACCATCCTGCCGATTAATAGCGGAGCCAGGTTTCCGGCACCGTGGTCTGGCCGATGCCCGGCCTGCTGTAGTCACACACACCGCGCGGGAACACCGCCTTCAGCCGGTCCAGTTGCCGGGCAGCTAAGGCGTGGCTGTAGTCGGCGGCCCGGAGCGGCTTCAGCGCGCACTTCAGGATGTCGCCGGCAAGGGGCGCACCGGCCACCATCCGCGGATCCGAGTGTACCGGATACAGCTCTTCGCAACTGAGGGCCGGCTCACCCGATTCACTCCAGCAGCCGTCCTTTAAACCGGCGGGCTTGTTGCGGGCGATCTTCACCGCCGGCGGATCATTGGAGGCGTCCTTCCGGATGTTCTCCAGCCACTCGTCCATCAGCCACACGGCCTGCCATGGGCCGTTGGCGCCTCGCGGATTGATGAGGATGACGTGATTTGCGGCGCCGGTGTTGGCGCGTATCAGCCGGGCACGGGTGGAGCGGGAGCGGATGCTGTCGTGGATATCGGCCGCGCGGTCCAGGTAACGCCGGAAGTCGATGATGGGGATGGCGCCGAGAGACCCACCGCCCGAATTCACGCGCCCCGTCCGGTAAGCGGTTCTCAGCGCGCGGGAGTCAGCGATAGTGCGGCCGGGGATCAGGTTGCCGTCGGCGTCATAACCTCCCACCCGTTCGTTCAAGCCCACAAATTGTTCGGCCGTGATGGTGCCGGCGTTGAAGGCCGCAAGGCCATACTGAACCCCATCATTGTCCAACGCCCGCAGGGCGAAGCCCCTGGCGTCGCGGCCAAAAATGTTGACGTGGTTGTCCTGCACGGTGCAGCGCACGCCCTTGGGATTACTCACAGGGTGATAGCGGCTGGCCGCGGGAATCGAGGCATCGCAATTGCCGGGACGGATCAGTGCCGGGGAAAAGGATTTCGTCCAACTGGCGCAGGTTTTCCAAGTGGCGAAGCCGGAAACAGCGGTCTTTTGTTCTTCAGTCCATTGCCCGCCTTCAAACGCGCGGGTCAACAGGGAACAATCGACCACAGGCGGAACGATGGTGAGGATGTCAGGATAGCTGGCCGCCGGAGTGATGCCATCCAGAAGGCCGGGATAATTCTGGGCAATCAGGTGTTGCTGCATCGAACCGCCGGATCCGCCGCTGCCGATCGTATAGACGGGAACGCCGAAGTTCTTGATGAAGTGCTCCTTCACCATCATGAGCGTTTCGGCGGAGATCACGTCGTTGCAGTTGTTGCCGAACACGTTGAGAGAGGAAGTGGCCATGGCATAGCCTCTGGCCAGCGACGCCTCGTCAAATCCGGCGGGCGGGCGGGCCTGATGGAAGCCGGCGCGGCAGCCGCCACCGAAGGAGTAGATCAGGCGCCGGTTCCAGGCGGCGGTTAATGCTGAGCCGGGCTCGTGTTTCAGCGTGATGCTGTAGATGGCGCGGTTGATGGTGCCGGTCTCGCGGCGGACAATGAAGTCGACGCCCGCCGGACGCGGGGTGGATGGATCCAGAGGCTTCATCCCGGCAACGCCAGCGGCCTTGTAAAAGTATTCCACCCTGGTTTTGGCGCTGCAGTTGGCATCAAGCGGCGGCCCAAGTCCGGCCGCTTCGGTTTCACAGAGGAACGGAACCTGGTGCGGTCCTGAAAACACCGGCCCGGTGATGGGATGATTCGTCAGTTCCAGTTGCGCGCGGTTGCCGCCGGCCGACACCTCGATCCGGTTCCTGCCGATGGCCAGCCCCTCCACCCGTCCGGTCAGGTTCTGAAATGCGGTGGTGACGTCCTTTCCGTTCAGTAACACGCGCATGCCGTCCGCGGCGCCGGGGCCTTCGATGGAAAGCAGCGCCGAACCGCCTGTCACCATGTCGGGCCGTCCCGAGAGCACATTGATACGCAGGCCGGCAAACTTGAGGACCTGTCCGCTGAGGAGGGCGAAATACAAATCGCCCGATTCGGTGAGCGCAACACCTCCATGCGGCGCGCCGCCGGACAATCGGAGAATCTCCTTGCCGTTGAGATCGCGCAAGGTGCCGCCGGTCCAGATGCGGCCATCCCTGGTGAGCGCCAGCGCCGATACCCCGCCGGTGTCCCACTGCTGGAGGAACTTGCCGTTTGCATCGAAGACCTGCACGCGGCGATTGTCGCGGTCACTGACGTAGACCCGTCCCTGGGCATCGGTAGCGACGTTGTGCGGCATGCCGAATTCACCGGGCCCCGTACCGCGGCGGCCCCACTCGGTGAGATACCTGCCGGTGGCGGAGAACTTGACCACGCGGGCCGAGCCGTAACCATCGCTGACGTAGATGGCGCCGTCGGGGGCCACGGCGACGTCGGTAGGCAGGTTGAAGTGATTCGGCCCGCCGCCGGCCACACCGCGCGTGCCCAGCCGCAGCAGAATCCGTCCATCGGCGCCGGTTTTGTACACCACGTGTCCGGTGGCGTCGACCAGCCAGACGTTTCCCCGGGCATCGACGCGGATGGCGTGCGCGCCGCAGGAGGTGCAGCCGGCAGGTCCGTAGACCGCCGAGTAAGCGGATCCGCCAGGCAGCCGATGCGGCGGCTCGATGGCTACCACTTTGCCTTCACTGAACAGCCCGTCGCCCCAGGAGCGCAGGAACCTGCCGCCGGCATCGAACTCCATAATCGGATGAGCGCCGCGATGCAGCACCAGGATGTTGCCTTGGGGCGTGGCGGCCACCGCTGCGACCTGGATAAAATTCCACGGACCCGCGGGAGTTCCCGCGGCGGAGGCGGCCGGCCGCGGCCACTCCATCTGCTTGTAGGGCTGCTTGTAGG